>JAICPK010000138.1 GCA_025929855.1 Nitrososphaera sp. | reverse complement strand
ACGAACAATCGAGTCAATAAACCATATAATAATTATTGGGAGCTGCTTAGATCAAGATTTAATTATGCATACCTATTAAGGCAACTCAAGCCTGCGGGGGTTGTAGAGCCTGGCCAAATAGGCTAACAAGATTGGAGACGCGGGACTTAAGATCACATAAATGGGTTATCCCGTCCCTCAGGGGTCCGTGGGTTCAAATCCCACCCCCCGCACTTACACCTCCTCCTCAATCGTATGTGTGCGCAGACAAACTAGAAGAATGTAAGAGGGGCACAGCTTATAAGTACCAAAACCTTTTTTCCTTTGTGTCAAAACTACTCTATCAAGAATCTGCCGATCAACTGTTATCTGAATTTACACAGGTCAGAAAGAGGACTATGCAACTTTTCAAACCATTAAGAATAGAGGATGCAGTAATGCAGTCTGACTCTTTTGGCAGCCCCGCCAATTGGCATATTGCACATGTCACATGGTTCTTTCAAAAGATCTTGGAAAAGCATGGAGCCACGCTGGAGTCAGAAAGCAGTAGTAGCAGTGGTTTTAATCTAAAATACCTCAATTCATACTATCAGCAGTTTGGAAAAATATTGCCGAAGCAAGAGAGAGGTAAATTCCCGCGACCTACTGTAAAGCAGACTCTAGATTACAGGTCATTCATAGACAAAGAGGTAAACAAATTTTTGAAAGAGAGTTGGCCAACAACAACAACTTCCGAAAACGCAAACGCAATGACTCAGCAGCTGGAGTACGACATCATACTGGGGATGCAACATGAGATGCAGCATCAAGAGCTCATGGTATATGATTTTCAACATTTTTTTGAGCGCTTCCCTGACCCCTCTGACAACTACGAGCCACTAATCATTAATGAGCCTCCAAAGGAATCACAAATACAAAGAATATCTTCAAAGATGGTAGAGATCCCCGGAGGGATTTTTGAGGTGGGATACAACGGCAACGCCTTTTGCTACGATAATGAGCTTCCAGAGCACAAAGTATACTTGCAACGCTTCAAAATGGACGTGGCCCCTGTGACCAACGGCGAATATATGAAATTCATAGAGGGAGGTGGTTATGATGATTACAGATACTGGCTAGCCGATGGATGGGAGCTGGTAAAGGAGCAGCAATGGAATGCACCGCTATATTGGGTGCAAGAAGAAGATAACGTTTGGAAAAAGAAAGATTTTCGCGGGCTGCGCAGAATTGACCCTGACGAGCCGGTTGTCAATGTCAGTTACTATGAAGCAGATGCATATGCTCGCTGGGCCGGTAAAAGGCTTCCAACCGAATCAGAATGGGAAAAAGCCGCAAGCTGGAATGATGAATTGCAGAGAAAAACGCTATACCCATGGGGTGATCATGAGCCAACACCTAAACTCGCCAACCTCCTTGAATCCTACCTATGGGCTCCATCCAAAGTGGGGGCTTATCCTGAAGGCAAGAGCTATTATGGCTGCCACCAGATGATAGGGGATGTTTGGGAATGGACATCGTCAGAATATGTACTGTATCCAGGCTTTAGGTCAAAATTTTCTGAATACACCGACAAGTGGACGATAAACCAGAAAGTGTTGCGTGGAGGCTGCTTTGCAACACCGATAGCGCAAATACGCAACACATATAGAAATTATTTCAAGCCACATGAAAGGATATTGTTTGCAGGTTTCCGTTGCGCCAGAGACATTATTTAAGACGGCGAAAAGAGAGCCAGATCAAACCATCTTTTTTCATCTGTAAAGTTCTTCTCTACCGTAAAGCCGCAATCCTCAGCAAGTGCAGCAATTTGACTTAAACTGTATTTGTAAGAATTTTCTGTGTGGATACTCTCACCTCTTCTTAGGGCAAAAGTTTTGCCTAACGCGCCTATGTAGAGCTGTTGATCGGCTTTTGAAATTAGATGCATTTCTATCCTATGTCGCTCAAGGTTGTAGAATGCACAATGTTCAAATTTTCCAAGGTCGAAATTTCCGCCAAGTTCCCTATTTATCCTTGCCAGCAAGTTCAAATTGAATTTGGCTGTCATCCCAGCGTTGTCATTATAGGCTGCGCTTAACACTGACTCGTCCTTTTGCAAGTCAAAGCCTATAAGCAGTAAGTCGTTTGTATGGAGTTTTTCTCTTAATGATCGAAGTAAAGATTGCGCCTCTATAAGTTCAAAATTGCCAATGCTTGAGCCGAGAAAGAGCACAAGCTTTGTGTATGAAATGTTCTTGTTGTTGTTCCCAATAACCATGCATTCAGCAGCCGCCCTATCGATACCCGTGTCATAATCCGACCTAATTCCAATGATGCTGGCATTTGGAAATTGTGATTTCAATTTTCTCTCGCTCTCTATCAATATGCTGCTTGATATATCAATTGGAAAGTAGTAGATTCTCTTCTTCTGCGATGATAGGTAGCTGAGGAGAATAGCTGTCTTGGAGCTGCTTCCACTTCCAAGCTCTATTATCTTGATATTGCTGCCCACCAATTTTGAAATAACTGGTGCATACTTGTTAAGCAATGATGCCTCCGTCCTTGTAAGATAGTACTCCGGCTGAAGGCATATCTGCTCAAACAGTTGTGAGCCTACCTTGTCGTACAAATACTTGGGACTCAGGTACTTGTTATTGCTTGTCAGGCATCTTGCAACATCACTTGCAAACTCTTCAAACTCTGTATTATTTTGTTGAAGTGTCATTTTTTGCTTTCTCTCTATACTCCTTATCCATAAGCTTTGTGAATATAACACCATCTCCATGCCTTGTTGGGCAAGGCCACCATTACAGGATGAGATGTATCCATAAAATGTCGGGTCGCATGTCTTCCAGGCGAAGAATCACAGCAACCAACATGCCCACACGACATGCACTGTCGCAGGGCAACCCAGCTAGTCCCCTCTTTTTTGCACTCTTCACAATCCCTAGATGTGGATGAAATATT
>JAICPK010000074.1 GCA_025929855.1 Nitrososphaera sp. | reverse complement strand
CGCTGCCTCTAGGATCATTGCTACTATTTCTGTTCTGCTTCTATACTTCAAACTATTATAGAAGTGATTTTTCTCTATTTTTAATATATCGATTGACTCTTTAATAAGAAAATTCTGAACACTCTCTGCACCTAATGTTGATCAAAATGGCTAACAAATACTTTAAAGACAAGTTTTAGCTTCTCACATTGTTTGTCGAGCCCTTCAAAACTATATGAAAATAGTGAGGTTGGTGGAGGTACGATGAAAATAAGTGTCAGGACAGGTAAACGCCTTGAGAAAATCTCAAAAGAAGCGCTAGCAGAGCCGGACAAGTTCTGGGCAGATCAGGCCAGAAATCTGATATGGTTCAAAGAATGGAATCATATCCTTGAATGGAATTCTCCCTTTGCAAGGTGGTTTGTCGGGGGTACTCTCAATGCATCTGTAAACTGTCTTGATAGACACATCAACACTGACACGAAAAATAAGGCCGCCATAATCTGGGAAAGCGAGAGTGGAGAGACAAGGACACTTTCCTATTTTCAATTGTATCGTCAGGTAAACAAGTTTGCAAATGTTCTAAAGAGCCTGGGCGTCAGCAAAGGCGATCGCGTAACAATATACATGCCTATGGTGCCAGAGATGCCTATTGCAATGCTTGCGTGTGCAAGGATTGGTGCTATTCATTCAGTAGTATTTTCTGGCTTTTCTGCACAGGCACTTATCGACAGAGCAAATGATGCCAAGTCTAAAGTCATCATAACTGCAGACGGTGGCATAAGAAAAGGCAGGCTTGTAGAGCTAAAAAAAGTGGTGGATGAGTCACTTCCATCCCTGCCATCAGTGGAGCACGTAATAGTGCTCGAGCGCGCCGGCAATAAGGTCAACACCGGACCAAAAGATCTCTGGTGGCACGAGCTGATGGAAGGTGCCAAGATATACTGCCCGCCGGAGCCAGTTGAAAGCACTCATCCCCTTTACATTCTCTACACTTCTGGAACGACTGGCAAGCCCAAAGGTGTAATGCATGGAACAGGTGGATACCTTACGCATCTCTATTCGACTGCCAAGTGGGTCTTTGACTTTACAAACCAAGACATCTTTTTCTGTACTGCAGATATCGGATGGGTCACGGGTCATAGCTATATTGTCTATGCTCCTCTTATGCATGGTATAACAGAAATAATGTACGAAGGAGCGCCTGATTTCCCCAAGCCCAACAGGTATTGGGCAATTGTAGAAAAGCATGGTGCCACTATATTATATACCACACCAACTGCACTCCGCATGTATATGAAGTACGATGATGACGGCGTAGTGTCAAACTCGTTTGATCTGTCATCACTCCGGTTGCTTGGGACGGTGGGGGAGCCCATTAACCCCAAAGTATGGATGTGGTACTTCAAGAGGATTGGCAATGAGAATTGCCCGATAGTTGATACTTGGTGGCAAACAGAGACTGGAGGGACAATGCTTAGCATGTGTACTGGAATCGAAACAATCCCAATGAAGCCTGGCTCAGCCACCTTTCCTGTACCTGGGGTTGATGCAGTAGTAGTTGATGAAACTGGCAAGCCAGTAGAGCCAGGAACAAAAGGCTATATTGTTATTCGTAAGCCGTGGCCAGGAATGTTCTTGAGTCTCTGGGGTAATGATGAAAAATATCGGCAAACTTACTGGACCAAGTTTCCTGGCCTCTACTATGCCGGTGACTATGCACTAGTTGACGAGGAGGGTTATCTATGGCTCCTTGGCAGGGCAGATGATGTACTTAAGGTGGCCGGCCATCGGCTCGGTACAATGGAGTTGGAGAGTGCATTTGTCTCACATAAGGCCATTGCAGAAGCCGCAGTGACAGGTAAGCCTGACGAGACAAAAGGGGAGTCGATAATCGCATTCTTAGTGCCAAAGGAAGGCTTTTCAGACTATGAAAACCTGCGTAAAGAAGTGGTCGCCCATATTCGAAGCACGCTTGGGCCTATAGCAGTACCAAATGAGGTATATTTTGTTAGCAAGCTGCCCAAGACACGCAGCGGCAAGATAATGAGGAGACTATTAAAATCCATTTCAAGCGGCGACAAGATCGGCGACATCACTACACTTGAAGACGAGGCGGCTATTGACGAAGTCAGACAGGCATATGAAGATCTCAAAAAGATGGTCAATTCTTAGAACTTCCAAGTGGCTATATACGATGGAGTGATTTCAATAACGCAAGAATCTGGACCCATAGCAAGTATGGCCTTTGCAGTTTTGCTCTGCAACTTGCCCAAATATCTCTTCACATTGCTTCGGGTCACCTTTGTAGCATACAGAGGGTCATCGATCACTCTTGCGATCCCCTTACCCCTTAATCCAAGTGTGCCATTTTCGTGGGAGCTTTCGTCGACAAGAAAGTAAACAACAGGGTTTTTTCGAAGCACTTTTGCTTTCTTGCTTACTCTATCTGTTGCAATGAGAAACTTGCCCCCGTTGTAATAGTACCATACTGGATGTGCGATCGGATCGCCTCTTTCATCTAGGTATGCTATTCTCAATATGTTTGGCCGGGCAAGTAGTTGTGAGACTTCTCTTTTTAAAAGAGGCCGTGCGTGCCTGTCCGCAAGGACAAAGTTCAACACACCCCGCGTGTTAGATTAGCCGTCTAATTAAGCTAAACAGAAATTGTTGTCATCTTGGAACCGATAGCAATGCTGTGAATGTCAATGAAACCTGCACTCGCAGCCATAAGATATAATGCTGGCTTTGTGGTCTTGTAGGTGCAGCTCACTGTTTCAACTACGTTACTACACGGAGGTACATTCTCTTTTATGTATACTACATTACCATTTTCGTCAAACCATATCAAGTCGAGGTTGTATTCAATGTTGAGCATCCATACCTCGTAGAGGTCAGGCTCCTCATGCTTGATCAGCATAGCAGTGTCAAATGGCAGCCTGTCCTGCCTAAATGTAAGCCATCTTTGCTGTTCAGCGGCGGTCTCTGCAATTTCGACTGTTATGATATCATGGTCTATTCGGACTGTGCCTTTTGGAAAGCCGGTATTCTTGTCTCTGATCTCGGGTGGGACAAATACTATGCCAAGGGCGCCTACAGCGAAAGCAGCAACTATTACCGGTATCAGCACTGTTGACCTGCGAGCCATGGGACATCTATGCATGCAAAAATAATTTGAATTTTGTGTTTTGTCCAGTTCAGCAAAATAGTAACAAAATACTGAATGAAAGAAATATCATATTAAATTGTTATGTGATCTAGATACCCGATAGTTTGTAAAAGGTTAGGGAAGAGGAAAAAGATAATGTATGCAAACTGAGAGCAGAGATTGGGAGATTTCAAGTTAAGATCGATTTTTATGTTTTCAGAGTGAGCTTACGTGTAGGCGCGGGCACACACAATTTGTGGTATATATTACGGCCGGGCAGTGTATGCAAAAGAATCAAGGTGGAGGGGGTGGGATTCGAACCCACGAACCCCTAAGGGACGGGATCACCCATCTCGCTTTTTTTCTCTCCATATGTGTTGCGAGAAGAAATAGATTCACAGACATCCGATCTTGAGTCCTGCGCGTTTGACCAGGCTTCGCTACCCCTCCACTTACTCGTCTTGCCTGTAAAACCTTATTTCATAGTTGCGGCAGGTGAAATAAGGTTAAATTTGCTTGGTGCCAGTACAATATGCTGATGCCTAAGCCAGAGACTGTTTCAAGGCTGTGTATAAAGTGCCATTCAAAGACAGTTCATGAGGTACGGGAAAAGACGATGGCTGGGATAAAGTTGGTTTGCACGGATTGTGGACATTCGCTTATTGTAGCTACCATGTAAAACATTTATTATCAGATGTAGCTTTAGCAGAAAATATATGAAGATAGGCGAGCTGAAGTCGGGAATGCGCAACGTAAGCGTCACAGGCAAAGTAGAAAGCGTGGGTGAGCCCCGCACAGTCAACCTTAAGGCTGGAGGGACAAATACAGTGGCTGACGCAAGGATTTCAGATGAAACGGGGAGCATTAAGCTTTCATTGTGGGGCGATGACATAAACAAGATCCAGCCCGGCGACACAGTTTCTGTAGAGAATGGCTACATCAACACGTTCAAGGGCGAAGACAGTATTAACGTTGGAAAGTTTGGTAGCCTAAAAAAAGTCTAGCTAATATAACCAGTGTCGCGGGGCTTTTGAGGCGGCTGCTGACCTTCAAACTGCCTGCCGCCTTTTGCTGCAAGCATCTGCTGCTCTATTGTCTGGATCAACATTTCAGTGTCTTTTGCGCGCTTGTCCAAGTTTGCCATGTCAACTCTAACATTGACTATCTGGAGAAGGGTTTCAAGTACTGCTTTGGATGCCTTACCATCTACCACGTAGCCAGACGTCTCTCCAAGCAGACATACTCCCTTCATGTTGCGCAACTTTGCTATGCCGATGACAAGACCATTCATCCCTGTGATGCTTCCACTATCCATTATCGATATGCTATTTGATGAAAGGACTTTAACTGTTTCATGGTCTGTAGCCGTACCAAAGATCTTCGGCTTGTCGACAAAGACACCGGTGATGTATGCTGCAAGCGTAAACACCTGTTGCGTGCCAAATTGCTCCGCTAAACCAAGCACTTCTTCTGCCAGAGCGTACTCTGAGTCAGGGTTGGCTGGCTGCGAGTCGCCTGTTAGCAACAACAGGTCAGCTCCATCGCCATGACACCAAAAGATACTATTTTTCATTAGGTCAGCTGTGCCGTCAGGCTTTATCATAATCTGTGGCGGGAAAGAGCTGGAATAAATGTCAACCAGATGATTTGCATGCAGCTCTTGTATAAGATGATCAACTGCAAGCTTGCCAACATAACCACTGCCAGGAAATCCGCAGATAAGATGCGGTGAGTTGAGCTTTGGCCGGTCAGTGGTAGAATAAACCAGCTTGATGTCTTGCACGAAGCTTGGGAGCTCATCGATGCGCTTTAAAGCTTTGCACGACAATATTCAAGGTGTGGGCAAGTACATATTATTATTTAGGCGCGTTAATGTAGCACATTGTTTTGTTTTACAAACCCATAATGAGACTCCCCTACTGCCTTCTGTATATCTATGGCTAAATCCGATAGCACTTAGAACTTTTACCTAATTTAGCAGGGAGCTACATATCTTTTCAATAAAATAAAAAAGAAGGTTACGCAAGCGAAAAACTTTTAATTGCTTACTCTTGTCATTCAGCAGCGGTGTTGGCGGTATTGCAGTTGTTTGTTGCTATTGTTGTTAGTCTTCCTCAGTTGCGGTTGTTGTTGTTGCATTTTCTTG
>JAICPK010000039.1 GCA_025929855.1 Nitrososphaera sp. | reverse complement strand
GGAATTTTTGTTTCACCGCTTGTCGCTATGTATTTTGTTAAGAAATTGAATGTGCGTACAACTGGCTTGTATTTGGCTGGCGCATTACCGGTGCATCTTGCAATACATTTTACGATAATAGGTGACCTTGCTCAGCTGATTGGTGTGAGCCACATTTTGCTGAATTTTCTGTCCTTGCCGTGAACTACTGCATCGAACAGCAACCTTAGTTGCTTTGTCCTCTTGCCGATACGGCCGTCACCTATTATTCGATTATCAATTTCAGCTACCGGTTTGACCTCTGCAGCTGTGCCTGTCACGAACACCTCAGTAGCAGTATAGAGCTCATCTCGCGAAATATTGCGTACTTCATATTCGATGCCATTTTCTTTGGCAATTGCCAATATGCTGCTTCTTGTTACACCTTCGAGTGCACCAGAGGCAGTAGGAGGAGTGGCAAGAACATTGTCTTTTACTACAAATATATTCTCGGCGCTTGCCTCAACTACAGTCCCAGCTGAGTTTAGCATTATCGCCTCGTCAAAGCCGGCTTTGATAGCTTCTACCCTTGCAAGCACAGAATTAGCATAGTTGGCAGTTGCCTTGGCGCGCATTGGCATTGCTCTGTTGTCGATTCTTATCCACGATGACACCATCATGCGAACACCCTTGTCTACCCCATCGCCCGCTTTCAGATACTCGTCCCACTTCCAGACCGCTATGGCAATAGACACTTTGTTTGGCAGAGGATTGACTCCCATCTTGCCATAGCCATAGTATGCAATTGGCCGGATGTAACACTCTTCCATGCCATTTGCCTTGACAGTTTCAATCACTGCTCTTTCTAGCTGCTGCTTGGTATATCCAAGATCCATGAAGTAAATCCTTGCGCTGTCCATCAGTCGCTGTATGTGATCGCTTAATCGAAATATTGCGCTGCCGTCCACTGTCTTGTAACAGCGGACACCTTCAAAGACACCTGTTGCATAGTGAAGCCCATGCGTTAATACATGAATCTTAGCATTATCCCAATCTACAAGTGATCCATTGAGCCATATTTTCCCTTGTGTCATTTCAATCCATGGATCTTCGTCCTTGTGGAATGTATGGCTCTGACTGCATCTGCAACATTCGTCCCCTTGTCCTCGACCACTATTAGGATCCTTGAAGTTTCCTCCTGAGCGTCAAGATTGAGGATATTGAGGTCATGCTCACTTACTGTGCTGCTGGCAGTCGATGCGATTTTGGGTACGCGCCACATCTGATCACCGATGAGCGTAACTACCCCTCTACCATAGACTATCTCTGTCTGAGGGTAGTACGCGCGGATATACCTCTCATGTCTTCTGACATAGTCTGCGTCAAGGAACAGCAGACGAGTCATCTCAGTATCATCGATCAGATAGGGCGACAATTTCACAAAATCGTGGTACTGCCTGTCAAGTTGAAGTGATGCCACAAGATGCGAGGATGCAGTGCTCTCCATCCTCACTATCGCGCAGTTTCTCTTGCCAGTCACTATTTTTATCGGATTGGCATGCTCTAAAACTGGCGGCTTCTTCTTGATCATGGTGATATTGCCGTTTGGCTTGACTATCTCTGTGATAACAATAGGAATGTCAAGATTGTTGTCGTCTATCTCTTTTATCGCGATTGGGTCGAGGATTTTCATACCAAACATGCCTGCAAGCTTTGCTTCATTATATGATAGATATTGTATGTATTCTAACTCATCCTTCACGATCCTCGGATCTGCGCTTAAGACTGCACTATCCTTTTCAAAGTCGATCTTAACATCATAATGATCATGGAGTAAAATTGCAATATCAACAGCAGTCCTGTCTGAGCCTCCACGCTCATATGTGGTTTCGAGTCCATCCACAGTCTTGCCGACAAAGCCTCCCATGGACACGACATCACTGTGATCGAGAAGATCGATAAGATGGTCGACATGGTGTTTTGACTCTTGTATCATAAAGTTGGCGGCTTCAAAGTTGTCATCAGTGATTATCGGCCACTTTTCGATTAATACATGTGATGATTTAAGGCCTATGCTTTGCATCACATAGTCCATCAAGTAGGACATTGTTACTTCGCCACTATATGCAAGGGTTCTTGATCTTATCACATCAACAAAGCGCCTATTCTCTGCCGCCTGCTTGAGCGAAATTATCACCTGCCTGTAGAAGTTATCAAGAGTATCAAGAAATTCACGGCGGCGATGGTTGTCCAAGTACTTGGAGGATATTCTCTCATAGATCTCTCTTAGCACTTCAATCTCTACGGGAGTGGAAGAGGCATAACTTCTACCCACATAAATCGCCATATCAGTCATAGAGATGATTTTGCCATTATATTCAATTAGAGGCGCCGAGAAAACAGTGACTACCTTAGATTCTTGCTGCAGCTGTTTTATCCTATCGACGATTTGGGGGATCATGGCCCCCTCTAGTCCAAGGGCGCTGCCGCCAAACTTTGCAACTGTTATATGAGTCATTTAGTTAGGGATCTCTGCGGCTACTTGCAAGTAATTCCCTATATTAAAGATAGGAAATATGAGAAAGGCCCTCTCATGTTATTAATCGTGAACACCAAAGAAGATGTTTCAATTTTTGGTATAACTGTGACCTTAGAAAAAATGAGAAAAAGGTTAAAAAATCTCTTCGTCTTTTCTGGTGCCGCCCAAGCCCGTCTTTATGCTTTCCGCGCATTCAAGGCATGCGCTACTAGAGAATGGGAAATCCTTCGTGCACTTTTTGCATACAGGTCTCTTGCATTCAGAGCATTCCATTGAGGCGGTTCTTGTACTGCAAAGATAACAGAGTGTCATGATTCAATAATAATGTCATTGGTGCCGTAAAAGGGTTTTTAGAATATAATCTAATCTACTTCCTCATCAATTGGTAATTTTTCCAATAATTACTCATAATTCTTTTGATTAGATGTAAATTTAGCGAAATGATTTACGTTTCTGTTTGATATATCGCAGAAGTCTAGTTGATTTCTATGGTGCTCATCTAATTATTTTTTGCTATAAAAGTAACTGATTTGCAAAAACAAAATCATAAGGGAAAAAAGACAAAAATAACTGCTAAAGCAGGCAGGATTTTCTTTTACATTTTTTATGAAATTATTATCGACTCCGATATCGTTAAATCTGCTTGCCCAGCTAACTCTGCTGATAAAAATGAAGAATGTAGGGCAGGCACCAGATGGACACATCTTCGCCTGCACTAGCAAGAGTGAGCGAGAATGCTTTGACAGGATGCTCTTTGCAACAAATCATGTTTATGGTGAAAATGTTTTGAAAATAAAAAAGGGTGACCTTCTTTTTCTGCTCAACTTGGACACAGATACGCTCTATGGCACTTTCCTAGCACGCTCGGATGGCGCAAAGGATATTGTACCTGAAGCTTGGAAAGGCAGATACCCATACCAGGTGAAAGTATCGCATGATGGCAAATTATACTCTATCATAGGTGCAAAAAAAGTCCTCTCTAGCACGGGGATTAGCTGGCACGGCATGCTTAAGGGCGAGATAGCGCAATCACTCTCTCAATACCTCAAGAACCCTAATGGCAGCTTGAAGATCGCTAAAAAGAATGTAGATGACAACAACCCACGGCTTGAAACCACTACACTATGGGACTATCCTCGGCAGAATTACGGCAAGACTCAAAAGGGAAGCAACAAATACGCCGGCGTGACGCCAGCGTTTGTGATATATAACATGATCAAGCGGTACACAGAACAGGGTGATCTTGTGCTTGACCCTATGGCAGGAAGTGGCACTACTATTGACGTGTGCAAGGAGGAGGGGCGCAGATGTATAGCATACGACATTTCGCCTACTAGGTCTGATATAATTCAGAATGATGCTCGCAAGATACCGCTTGCAGATGCAAGTGCTGAGATGATATTCATTGACTCACCGTATGGCGACAACATTACCTACAATGACCATCCTGACAACATCGGCCTTATTTCTGCAGAGACTGACCAGTTCTATAAAGAGCTTGAGAAGGTTATGATCGAGTGCTATCGTGTACTCAAACCCGGCAAGGTGCTAGGGTGGCTAATCGGCGATCAGTGGGTAAAGAAAAAATTTACACCCGTAGGCTTTCGCGTCTATGAGTGCCTTTGCAAATATTTTGACACAGTGGACATTGTATGCATAGCAAGGAGGAGCCAAACATCCAACACGCCAATATGGCATAGTCGCGCGCTGCGCTTCAACTTTTATCTTCGCGGGTTTAAGTATCTTTTTATAATGAGAAAGAGGGTGGATGAGCTACCTGCAAAAAGAAAGATCAGCTGGAGACAATACTCCAGAACTTAGATGGCTCGATCGGGACTAGGGGTATTTTACCATATCATCATCATCTATGTCTATGACAATCGTAAAGAGTAGAAAGAAAAAGGAGGAGATGCTGCTTTTACTATTGCTGCAGGAGTGGTTGTCCCTGAAAAGTCAGCGATTCTAAGGTTTGCATGTTATGTTGGACTACGGCGTCAGGAAGAGGCACATACGATAGTTCGTCTGCAAACTGTTGCCCATCGGTAATCGCCCATTCTACAAAGTCAACTAGTGCCCTGGCTCTTTCCATGCTGTCAATATTGGTGCTTAGATCCTGGTATAGCAAGAGATAGGAGAAGCTTGCAATCGGATATGAATTTGCACCAGGAGCATTTAGGAGACTTACATCCGTCCATGATTCACCACCTGCAGGAAGGTTGATTGAAGTCGTGTTTTGGGTACCTGTAACAGTGGTAGTGGCATTTGTACTTGTGCCGCCATCACTTATAACTGCAGTTTGTACAGCTGTCTGTGTCGAATTCAGGGATGGTTCTACAAAGTTTCCTTCCATATTCTGGATGTATGCATAATCCGTGTCAGTAGTTAGCGCATAGGCAAGCTCGATGTAGCCTATAGAGTTGGGTGTACTTATAATCGTGTTAGCAACTCCTTCGTTACCAGGCGCTCCTATTCCAACAGGCCACTGTACTGCCGTGCCTGAACCGACTGTCTCGTTCCATTCAGGACTAACGTCTGAGAGGTAGCTTGTCCAGACAAAGGTGGTGCCAGATCCATCAGACCTGTGTGCAACTACGATATTTTCCGAAGGCAAAGCCAGATCTGGGTTCAGTTCCTGTATCCTTGGATCGTTCCACGTTGTAATCACGCCGCGGAAGATATCTGCTAGCACAGGACCAGTTAACTTTAATCCTTTTTCTGGAACTCCATTTATGTTATATGCTGCTACTACGGAGCCTATCGTTTCTGGTATATGCACTGCCGGAGCTTGAAGAGCTTGTGTGTCACTTTCGGATAATGGAGCATCGCTTGCACCAAAGTCGACTGTCCTTTCAGTAAACTGCCTAATTCCTCCGCCGCTACCGATCGACTGATAGTTTATGTTCACGTTGGGATTCACATTCTGATATTCAACACGCCATGTGTCAATCAGCGGAAATGGAAAGGTCGCACCTGCGCCATTGATAGTAATCTGGCCTTGCTGTTGCGATAGCTGTGATGGAGGCTGGACTTGAGCAAATATGCTTGTGCCGTGCGGCAACAGCATGATGCCTGCAAGAACAGCTGTCATTACATAAATCAGGTTTGCGTTCATATTCTACAGGAGAAGCTATTCTATAAATTGGTTAAACACACGATCTTGATAGTTCGCCAGGTTATAAGGGGTACACACCTTAACACAACAGATCTATAATAAAAAGAATGTAGCTATACCTATTGCAAAACAATAGAGTGCAAAAATATAGAATTTGCCAGTAGTTACCAGCCTAATCAGAATGTGGATAGACAGATAACCAACAATTGCAGAAATTGTTGCTCCTATCGCATAAGACTCGATTCCTATAAAATGTATGCTTTCTGCTGCTCCCCTCGGGTCTTGTGCCAAAAGGGCATCGATAGTTGCTGCCCCCAGAATTGCAGGAATGAATAACAAAAAGGAATGCCGAATTATCGGCCTGTCATTATTAAAAGAATGATTGCGATTAATACCACTGTTCCGAGGCTAACACCTACTACAAGCCATCGCGCCCAGCTAGGCATGGATGGTTTTAATATAGGACACAGATATTATTATTCTACTGATTGACGCTGTGCTTTTCTATCACTTCATCTATCGTCTCATTCATGGCAGCCTCTGCAATATCGCTTGCATACTCTGCGGTTCTCCGGATGTCTTCTAGGGCGAGCTTGATGTTAGCGGGGTCGCGAACCTTATCCTTTTCTATAGCCTTCAGCACTTCGTCTTCTAGTGTACGAATATTTTTTGCATTGTCAACTGTCTTGTCTGCAAGCTGATAGTCGCGCCGTAATAGTGCTTCGACAGAATCTCCCAGCACCATCAGAGAAAGGTGGCTCATCTTCTCTATCTTTTGAAGAGAATCCTTGGGTATCTTCTCTTTTAACGTGATTGCCTTGTCGGCTATATTGTAAGCATGATCGGCAACTCGCTCGATACTCTTGACAGCGACGCGATAACTCAGGCAATCAGAGGGTTTTTTTAATCCCATTTCTCGAAGCACTCTGCCATTCTGCATGGCCATTACAAGGTTGCGGAAGATATAGAGACTGAATCTGTCAACCTCATCATCTGACCTGATAACCTCTTTTGCCAGCTCGTAGTTGAGCTCTGCAAGGGCCGATATAGCATCTTTATGCATTGACGAAGCAATAAGATACATCCTCCTTATCGCAGTGTTGACAGAAAGTTCTGGCAGAGATAGCAACACCTGCAGCGTAATGTTATCTGATGCGTCAGCTATCATCTCAGTCCCGATAAGGTTGCGCCTAACGACTTCCCTAACAGCATCACGGAGTGCAGGATTCATCCTGCCCGACTTTATTTTTAAATGAATAATATTATAACCAGCTAAATATATTGACACCACCTTGCGCCTGAGCATATTGCCACTCTCACTGGGCGATACGAATGTGGTAACTTCATTGGTAGATTCTTTCGCCCTAGAGAAAATTGGGATTACTGATAACGAATTGTCAAGTTCTCTAACAAGCGTCACTTGGTCGCCAGCCTTCAGATGCATTTCTTCAATCCATTTTTTTGGCAGTGATAGTACATATGTTGACCTGCCTGTGAATTGCACCTTGCGAACATCCCTATGATCTAATTCTGTTCTCACTGTTGCTGTCTAGGGAAGATGTGAATAAACGCTTTGCGAGTATAGACTATATGTTACTATATACTGCCTAGTATTCTCTATACATATACCTCTTAGCGCCTTGGGCTTGACGTGCCGGTAACGATGTAGTGCACAGAATCACCTATATAACATGCATGATCTGAAATGCGCTCAAGGTACCGAAGTATTAGCAGAGCAGAGATGTAGCAGCGGGGGTCAAAAGATCTTTTATCAGTTTTTTCGTATGGTGTGATGGCTTCTCTCAAATACTTCCTATAAAGTGCGTCAACGGTATCGTCCATCTGATACAACTTTTCTGCTGCATTTTTGTCTTTTGACTGCAGCGCCTGAACACTTATGCGTATCATTTCCCTGACTGTGCAAGACATTTCCAGAACTGCATTCTTGTCGCAATTGGCTATTGAACCCATGGTTTCAAGCACATCGACAATATCGTAGGCGTAGCGGCCAAACCGGGAAAAGCCATACGCAATTTCCATGCATGATCTGATGAAGCGGAGGTCAGTGGCAACTGGCTGATAGCGGGCAATCAGCTCAATTGCAAGGTCGCCAACTTCATCCTGTAGCACTCTGAGCTGCTCCGACCATTCAAAGATGACTTTTTTTGTACTTGTCCCTTTT
>JAICPK010000129.1 GCA_025929855.1 Nitrososphaera sp. | reverse complement strand
GGACTGCATTTTCAACTGCCACACTTGGACCTACTTGATATGAACCAAAGGGCATGTCGCCTACTATCATTGCGCGCTTTGTTCCCCTTGCCACTGCACCACAAAATATCCGCATCTCTTGCATGCTAACAGGCATTGTGCTTGCATAGCCCAATACCACCATTCCTGCGCTGTCGCCTACAAGCAAAATGTCAATGTCTGCCCTATCACATATTCTTGCGGTAGAATAATCGTATGCTGTGAGAACAGAGATCTTTTCTTTTCCTTTCTTGGATAGTATGTCATTAACGTTGAGTTTTGTCCTGCCATGCAATTACTGGACTTCACCTCTTATGATCTCGAGTGATTCTTGGAGGTTTTTATTATTGTCAAAGTTATCCGTGATTTTTTTTAATGACGTAGTACCACTGAGCTTGCGTGCAGCTTCTACTAATGCTGGCATAGCCCTTACGACATTATCAACAATAGTGATATTTGCAGCCCTAGATGTCCTCGATAGGGGATTGAGATCGATTGTAATCACTTTCTTGTTCATTTTTATCAGTGCCTCTGTTCTATCTCCATCCTCAAGCGGAACCAATACTGTGTCAGCGGTAAAGATACCACCAGGGTCAACTCGCCTGCGCTCACTTTGAAGCTCGGGAATTCTTGCTGCTGCTTTTGAGCCTACTCCTAATACATTTTTTGCACCATGCAGTTCAAGCTCTGTCTTGATCGCCTTCTCACGCTCCTCAGTTCTATAAAAGAGGTTGACTTCAATAGCCGCGCCGGCCACTTTTGCAAGTTCCACTGCGGTATTTGGGCACAGCGCGGCAGTATTGCCGTTTACAGATATGACGGGCCGGCTTGAAAGCAACATCGTTGCTGCCGCGGCCTCGATGGCGCGTTGGGCAGTCTTTGTAGTGCGCTCGCCAATTAGATAATCGTATGCCTCGCCTCTTCCATGGGCAATTAGACCCTCGGGTACTACAAGGCCTCGCCTAAAGCCATTAACCAACATCCCACGGATGTAAAGAGATTTAGCTCTAGGATGATCTGAGGGTATGCCAATGTGGTTTATGTGCAATTTTAGAGCATCCTTGCCCCTGCCATATCTATATTACAGACAATAACCGTGCGGCCAAATTCTCTGAGGGCACCTGCTGCCTCGGCAGCCTTTTCCTCTGAAACGACGGTGAAAACAGTTTGACCAAAGAGTGCTACGCTTGACTCTATTCCTCTTGTCTTGAGAGCTGCAATTGGTTCCTTACATCTGCCTTCCGTGAGGCTCAACATCTCTGCAAATCGATGTGACATTTTGAGAAAGTCCTCAAGGCTTCTTGATGAGGATAGCTTGCTTAGCATAATGCCTCCAAGGCCGTTTATTTCGTCTATGCGGTTTGTGAGAAATGACTTGGTCAAAATAGGAGCAAGATAGAGGACTACCGCCTTGTAATTCTTGTCTAGGTTAATCTTGCTAACAGAACCTACACCCGGTGCCCCGGCACTTGTCCGCATCTCAAAGCCTCCAGCAAACTCGGCAATTACCGTGCCAAGGCCAGTATTGCAGGCAATCTCTGCATGGTGCGCAATTTGTGCTGCTCGAGTTCTATTGAGACCTGTATCAAGAACCTGATTGAGGGCATATGAGAGGCTGAGGGCTGCTGCACCACTTGAGCCAAGACCAAAGCCAATTGGGATTTCAACATCTTGATGGATGCTTATAAAGTAAGGTCTATCTGCAAGCTTAAGATATTCCTCAATAACCCACTTGGAAACTTCTGCATTGTGACTTTTAATGCCGTTGATTGAGATCTGATAGTCCGGTTTTGCACTCTCGTAGAGATATGCTGTTGTTGTAATGCCTTTCTCGATAGAAAATCCCGCGCCTTTAGAACCCCTATGCAGGAAATGGAAACAAGAAATATCATGGGGTACCTCGAAAAAACCTGTTATATGGCCCGGACTGAATGCTCTGGCTAAAGCTATAGGCCTCTCAACCAGCTCCGTTGCCATATGATTGTTTATAAGACTTCAAAAATATAAGAATAATGTTTAATTAGTTTAAATTCATTTAAACATTTGATATGGCACGATATGCAAGACGCTTACAGCAGATAGGGAGCAGCATCTTGGTATCATTACCAAGCGTGTGGATCAAGAGTAACAATCTAAAGAAAGGAAGCATCGTGCCAGTGCACATCAATCGTGACAACTCTATTTCGATATTTGCTTCAGAAGATGACACGGCAGACAAGATAAAAGAATTGACGATTCCATATCCGTCGGTATCGATGGACACGCTCGTTAACCAAGTATACGGAGGGTACCTGCTGGGATACGACATGATCCGGATCAAGGCCAGCTTGCAGCTTTCATTTGAAGACGCCGATAGGATTAAGAAGGCTATGCGAAAGCTGGTCGGACTAGAAATAGTCGATGAAGATGGCTTCCTTATATCTGCCCAATTTTTACTTGATGCAGACACACTTGATGCTGAAAAGATACTCCGCCGGATGAGTGCAATAGTCGCAGGCATGTACCGAGACATGCTTGAAGCCATAAGGCTAAAACAGAATAGTAGCATCCGCAAAGTGATAAGTGGCAGAGACGACGAAGTCGACCGACAATATTTTTTGCTTGTCAGACTGATCCGAAGCGCTATGATGGATCAAAAACTAGCGGGCAAGCTCAACTTGAGCAATATTGACATCCTTGACTATAGGATCGCAGCCAACCTTCTCGAGAGCGCCGGGGACTATATCGTTGATCTTACGAATGCAATAGATCTTTCACGCCTCAAAGCCGTCGATGAGATAGTCGAGGCCGGAGTACTTGTAGAAAAGATGCATGAAAAGTCAGTTGCTGCATTTGTAAACAAGAATAGATCAGAATCAAATGGTGTAGTGAAGATATACGATAATTTTATGGAAGTTATAAATTCCACCAAGAGAAGCGTAGATTCAAACAATCTAGAGTCCACAGTCGCAGTACTGAACCTAATTTACTCCATGGACAAGATAGCGCGCTGCTGGGTCGATGTGGCTGATCTGGTCAAGCCTATACATCTTACGGCCCCTCTCAAAAACGCATAATTACTGAAATTGGATATTTTGGCCATGGCTCACAATAATAGCTTAGAGAATGTTCTGATATTGCAGGGAGGCGGATCGCTTGGGGCCTTTGGTTGCGGGGTATTTAAGGCCCTTGCAGAAACTAGGGTCAAGATAGACATCCTCGCCGGCACATCCATAGGGGGAATAAATGC
>JAICPK010000096.1 GCA_025929855.1 Nitrososphaera sp. | reverse complement strand
TAAAATGTTGAAGGCACATTTTGTATAATCCCTTGCTCCATCAAAAAGTCTGGAGTTACACCGTCTGACTCATAGAGCCTAATAAGGTCGTCAACATTCAGCTCCTTAGCCTTTTTGCTCGATTTGAGTGACATCGCCACAGAATTCATTCGCTCACGTGAACTGGAGTACCTGCTTGCTTCAAGCTGCAGAATTGCCTGGACATCTTTCCTATGATCTTCAAGTTCTGGATACATTTGCCTAAGATAATCGATATGCAATTCGGCAATGTCTTCAACTTTGATAATGTTTTTCCAGCCAAGCCTTTCGAGTATTGAAAGAGCCCTCCGAAGGATTACCCTTAGATTGTAACCTCCGCCTACGTTTGACGGAAGCGCCCCATCTGAAATCGCAAATACAAGGGTCCTTATGTGATCGGAAATAGTGTATATCGCTTCATAGGGTGCAATAAAAGCACTGAGCTGTTCCTCAGAAATTTTCATCTCTTTTGCGATTAGCAACTTCAAATCTTTGATACTAGTACTACTACTGCCGCCGGTCTTGTCATCAAGTTTTAATGAGATTGATTCAAAGTACTTACTCAAGACTTCCTGATCACTGTCAGTTCCGGTCATGTCCACTAGCTTGCCAACGACAGGTCCGAAACAGCAGTCATAGCTTGTAGGCGTACCCATCGTTATCCAAGAAAAGCGCTCAAGCCCTGCGCCCATGTCTATTATCTTATTTGGCATGACTCGGTAGTCATTCTCATTTCCTTCAAATTCAGTAAATACTGCATTACCAAGCTCAAGGCCTCGGACGAAATATTCTAATGAGTATCCAAAGGCTCCAGCCCCCATCCATACATCTTCGACAAAGGTTATATCCTCTGCTTTGATGCCAAGTCCCTTCGTCAGCATGCCAAAATCAAGATCTATGCATTTGTCTTTCCAGTAGCCACCTGGCGCGTCGGCATTACATGTTTGGCCTATCATACAAAAGCTGGTGTAGTGCCTACCGCTTAGTCCTACATTTTCAATATCATTGAATCTAAGGCACATCTGCGGAACTACAAGCGGGTTTGCCGGTAATTCAAAAACTACTTGATTGCCCACGACTCGCTGAAAGTCAACGATTGATGCTATTGTGAAATATAGATCTTCTCTCCAGCGGCATACGACGGGGTAGCGCCTTACTATCTCATGGTCATTTGCGCGGAAGAACCGCTCGGTCTCCTTCCATGCATTGACATAGTCTAAACGTTTGTTTGTAGGCGGCTTTCCGATAAAACCGTAATTTTCATGGTCCGGGCAGAAATCCCTTCCAATATCAAGCGTCCAGAAGAATTTTTCGCACTTGGAGCACTTTTTTCGCATAAAGCCCATCTTGTCAAAAAGGGATACTTTGTAGTACCTCTCAGGATTAGATGAAAATAGCGCGGCGAGTTCCTTCTTTCCCAATGGCTGTTATCTTGTGTTAGACATCAAAATATACACGTATTAATGCTTTCGTTGAAAAGAGAAAGAAGTAAAGGAAGATAGAAGTAGAGTCACAGTTTAGGACTTAAGTGAATTTTCTAGGAACTTTAGGTATGCCTCTTTTGGTGCTGCACCTATAGTTCTCGCTATTTCCTTGCCGCCTTTGAAGAGTAAAAGTGAAGGGATCGACTGGACGCTGTATTTCATTGCAATTTCCTGATTCTCATCAACGTTTAGCTTGGTCACTTTAACTTTGCCTGTCATAATTTTGGCAACCTGTTCCACTGCAGGGCCCACCATCCTGCATGGACCGCACCATTCTGCCCAAAAGTCTACTAGCACTGGTATATCTGACTTGAGCACTTCAGCGTCCCATAGTTGGGTGGTGACATGGGTGACTACATTGTGATTACTGTCTATCCTGCTTTCCATGGTTCCAAATAGGAATTGAGGGTATTTTAATCCTATTGACTACTACTACCCAAACCGGCCTGTCGTGCCCGCTGTGACAAATTCTGCTATCAGCTTGATTGCAAAAGCAATACCTCCTACTGTGAGAAGGCCAAGCACGACCAGACGCAGGTGTTGCAGATAATCGTCCTTGCTGGTCTTTTTTGCCAGCCTGAGCGTCTGAACCATTTCTGTAATCTTGTGCTGTATAAGCGACAAATGTATAAGCGACAATTCATGTTCTAAGCTACGGCTGCGTTATATAAAATATCGGTCTGACTGTATGTCAATCAGTACCTTGAAAGCGAGGGATGGACAGTATAAAGCGGTTCCTTATCTGTCCTCTGCATCTCGACGAATGTTTCAGTGTTTTGTATGCCTTCTATCTTGCCTATTCGTGCGATGACGACGTCATGTAGTTCCTCCAGCGTATGGGCACTTATGTTCACTATCATGTCGAACCTGCCAGTAACTTCAGAGAGCGACCTAATCTCCGGAATTTTCATAAGTTCTGCATGAATAGGATCTTTCAACTTAGGATCCCGATTTATCCCAACTGTTGCCTTGACATTTATCCCGAGCATGCTTTCATTGACAATGACAGTGAAATTCTTAATCAAACTGCGTTTTGCTAGGCGCTTTATCCTGCTGTAAAGAACAGAAGCATTAACGTTAAGCTTTTTGCTCAACCTGGGAACTGAAATGCTTGCATCCCTGGTCAGTTCTGATAATATCCTCATATCAAGCTCGTCAAATCTCTGCATATGTTGTCTATCGTTATTAGACAGTGTTAATAAATGTAATTCTAACCGATTATACTGCCAAAACCCAATTCTTTACCTTCTGATCTATTGAATCATGAAAAACTTATTGTACCTTACATCATAATACGTACGGAGATCAGGCTCGAGATAACATTATATAATTTGGAAGCCGCGGTTCCAATGGATGTTTAGGAGCAGGGGAGGAATTAAACCTGGCCAATATGTTTTTGTAGTGCAAAAAGATGGCAAATACAACAAAATAATCATTGGTCGCATCCGGTCCGTGAACGGCAGCAAACTCCATGTTGTTGGCACCTATGTCCGACCGCTTGGTCTGATAGAGCGTATAGAAACTGGCAGAGCAGTCGGGCGTCCAAACGAAGTACTCAGTAATCCTGATCCAAACAACTGCATCTTTATGCTAATAGACAGAGTTGAAACCGGCAGGTTTGATGAAGAAGTCGACCAATCCATATGCCGGGTCATATGGATAAACGAAAGCAGGTATCTTGTGCTTGATGGCTGGATAAAGGAGAATTTGCCAGATATATTTGCAGCAGCCCTTTCGGCCGGCACAGAAGAGTCAAGGGCGCAGGCACGTCAGACGCTCATTGAAAAGATGAATTCGCTGTATGAACGAGACCTCAAAGACCATGTTTATGCTGTGGCAAGAAGTGCCAAGATACTGTAAGTAATAAGCCCCCTCGAGAAATATCGTTAACTGATCAGCTGTTATATGCGCATATATATTACCTGCATGACTACAGCAAAACAAGAAAAGAAAAAAGATCTTCAGACTGCTTATCAGCAGTTACAATGACCGTCATATTATATATTTAATCATTATTATTATCATTATCATCATGATTATGATTATTACTTTTTTTGCACTTCCTTGCCGGGCTCATGCCCCGTAGTCCCTAAAGAAGTTCTTCTGTGATCGCAAGACATAAGTTTGGCTAGGTGCCAGTTCATGCGTGTCATTTTTCGGCCCACCGAGCAGTCCCAGTTATGATAAGAAAAAGTACGAGCATCTAACACTTGCTATCCGACAGACAGTGTTAGAACGTGCCCACAACCGATGCCAGAAATGTAGCGTAAAGTTCAGCCCCCGAACGCCACCGCAGTTTGAGCACATTAATGGCTCTCTAAAGGATAATAGGCCAGTAAACCTACGCGCTCTCTGCTCTGAATGTTTCAAGTTAGTAGAGAATAAGGAAAAGAACAAAAAGGGAATATTTGGCAGGATGCGAAATATAGTAGGTTAGCAGAATAGTCTAAATATATCGTCTGAATTGACTTTAGCAAGATGGGTATCATTGTGATGCAACTCATCTGCGATACCTGTGGAAGGGTTCTATTGGAAAAGCGAGGTGTGAGCGAAGAAAGGTTTCCCATAACAACCGAAGAGGCTCAGCAGCTTGACAAAGAGCACAGAGGACATGAGTGCCATATCGAACCGGTCGAAAAGGAGCACTAACATCAAGATATATGATTTATTTCACACACCTTTCTTTATTATAGCAGTGCTAGGCTTATGAAGACAGTGAGTAGCAAACCTATCTCTTGGTTCGGGGACTTTATCGGCGTGGGCTACCGCTACCATGACATCTATATGAACGTCATCCCACTCTTTGAGGATAAGATGCCTGCCTTCAGGTTATGGAAAAAGACGATC
>JAICPK010000051.1 GCA_025929855.1 Nitrososphaera sp. | reverse complement strand
TTCTGCCGAGTCAAAAACTCTACCACAAATGCCACAGCGGTGCTGCCTTGGACTCTTAGACCCGGCAGTTGCAGCTGACATGAATATGTTTCACCATCAAGCCTTATTAAAGGTGCGATAAGGCTAGTAAACTACTTTTTTTGATATACTATTTTGAGCTCTTATACAATAGTTCTCTTCGGTTTTTTATCAAGAGTCCAGCTCAAGTTGGCCTTGCGCTGATAGCGCTGAGCTGCTAGCGTTAAACATCCATTCATATCAGAATTTGGTATAAGTGCAATATCCAGATCTCAGGGCCTCTTATTATAGTGAGAAGGGATTTTTCTCCAATTAGCCACTAGCGCCTCATTTCGTATATGAACAGGCTCTTTTTCTATCCGGGATTTGGCCAGTTCAACATATTCTTTTACCAAATCGATGCCCACGTACCGACGGCCGAGGTGATGGGCCACCTTTGTGGTCTGCCCGCTTCCGTTAAAAGGATCCAGTACTAGATCATTCTCGTACGAATACAATTTCATCAGACGATATGGGATTTCTTCTGGGAATGGGCAAGGATGATCGATGCAGCCGGGTGGCACTGGTGCAATATGCCAAACTGAGTTGGCTATTTCTTTCGTCCATTCTTCATGTGTCGCTGGAAGAATCTCTATCTTTTTTGTCCGACCACTATTGACATCTCCCTTGCGTAAGATGAGAATAAATTCATGCATAATGTTTGCACGGTAGTACTTGGGGTAGGGATGGATGATGAAGGATCCGTATCGATTTGTGCCACCGGTCACTTTGTGCCAAATGATCTCTTCATGAAGGTTCCATTTTCCAAAGGGCTGTACAAGCCTGGACAACAGCATGTGAGGTAAGGGTACTATCGTCCCATTAACAACTTCATTTGCTATGACAATGCAGCAGTAGCCGCCTTCCTTTGTTACGCGATAGACCTCATTACCGAAGATATGTGTCATATCATTCACATAATCATTGGTATCCAAGTCAAGCTTGCCTCGATAATAGTCGCCGCTTCCCGATGCGTGAATATCATAGTCGATCGCGTTTCTATACGGTGGTGAGGTTACTGTTAACTGGACAGAATTTGCAGGGAGTCCCCGCAGGATATCCTTACAGTTGCCGACATCTATCTGATTGGTGATTTCTTGTTGGACAAGCATCGCTAAATACTGTCTGCATGCTTTAGTGATTCGTCCAAAGCCCCTATACTTTAAAGTAATAAACAACTGACTAAAAAGAAACTATGCCTTGAGCTTACAAAAACGAGCTAGAGCAATGAGAACTCTACCAATTTTATGCTAGGCACCGGCTCAGAATCTACGATAAAAAGGTATGTTGTCAGTAGCAGATTATTGGAGTCATCTTTGTCGACGCCTTCTTCCATTATGTCCACCTGTTTAATGTGCAGGACGTAATTGTCTTGTTCAATTGAATCTGTTAATTTATTGCTAAGGCGTGATTTTCTCGTGCTCAGTTAATACGGCTGTGCAGCGTATGTTTAGCTTTTTAGCCTGCTGATCTTGCAATAACTAGCTCCTAAGAGAGCGTCGCGATATTTCGGCTATTCACGCTACAATTTTCCTATTAATGACTCGACTTTCACAAGAGTGAGAAAGTTCATTCGATATGCACAGGACATTGTAGTGAAGTGAGAAAGATTAGTTACTGGCTGATCTGGTAAAGAAAGGAAAAGAAAGGAGAAGGTGATAGACGAACTTTACAAACTGGAGCCCAAAATCCTAGTTCTAGTCCATCTTTTCCTTGAACTTCTCCTTATACTTCTCCTTATCGTATTCTCGACCCATGTCTCTATCGGAGTCTGACGCCTTATTGGCTGTAGCCTTTGCACCAGCCTTAATTTTGTCAGATGCATCCTCGATTTCTCGAGCCATGGGTGCCTTAGATATATTACATCAAATTATTTAAGGGGTTACTCACAAGATTCGGTTTCATGTTCCCCTCATCATGATAGAAGCTCGTGATAGAAGGTGCTGTTCCATTACGAACAAGTAAACTGACTTAAAAATCTTATCTACCAAATTACATACTAACTTATATTTGCTCTCCAAAGAAAATTAATGCGGTTACTTTTCTACGATGAATTCGTCGACTTCCATCCCAAAGTGACGGCCACCAGCTTCTTTGGCATAGCCTAATACCTCATCGCCCACTTTTACTTCAGTTACTGATAACAGCTCGCCGTTCTTGGATATCAGCCGTATCGTTTCAGCATTTTGCAAAATAACAGTGCCTTCTTCACCATTGATCTTAGCACGTATTAGTCTTAAGGGTCGCGTCTCTATCTTTGATCTGCCAACCACAGCACTTCTTGCGATGCCTTCCTTATTAACAATCCACACTTCGCTTCCTGATTCGATCTCGGAAAGATAACGCGTTCCTCCACCAGGTGCCATTGTATAACAATATACGGCGCCAGCATTGACCCTAAATGGCCGGGGCAAAGTGAAAGAAGATCCGACCGATTCATTGTGTACTAAAAGCATAAAGTTAGATCTACTTCCAACCAACATACCTTCTCCCATCCTCATCATCGAGGCAGTGTCTACACAGACCCGCTCCCCTGTGCCTACATCCTTTACCTCTATGATCCTAGCTCTTGTAATAGGAAACCTCGCAGGAGTGAGCTCCCGTCTAGCCCTTTCGACTTCCTCTTCGCTATCTGTTGATAAAATTACCCCGTCCACTCCTAGTTCAAGGACCGAAAACAATGTTGCGACCTCTTGCGAGCTTTTTGCTGTGGCGAACACTTTTGTTTTCGACTTGTGGAGTTTGGCGATAATATTTTCAAGTGGGATTATCTTCCAGTTTGGTACGTCGACGATTACAAGTTCTGCCCCATATTCTGACGCTTTTTCAATCTCATCGATGTCGACGTTGCTTGTTACTTTCTTGAAGTAACCAACGCTCTTGCCAGACGATTTGAACGATTTTAATTGATCAAAAGTTGTGCAGATGACTATGTCAGCGTCCTCAGACTCGTATATTGTGCGGACGCTCTCGCCGGCTACCTTCGGATCAACATTAATTATCAAGTTGTCCTTTTCCTTAAGTCTTGAAAGAAATTCAGCCAGAGAAGATATTGCCACAGTTGGCCTGACGATTAGCTCTTTTGGGTTGGGATCAGTCAAGTTCTTTTAGAGCCTCTCTAACATTTCTGTTATCAACTATGATCCTGCGTAATGCGCGTACCATTGCAGGCGGATTCTTATGTTGGAAAATGTTGCGGCCAAATGTCACACCCTTTGCTCCTGCAGCCATTGCCCCATTGCACATCTCCAAAATTTCTCTGTCGCTATTGGCTTTGGGTCCACCAGCAATTACCAGTGGTACGGGACAACTACGAACAACCCGCTTAAACGAATCTGGATCCCCTGTGTATACTGCTTTTACGATATCTGCTCCAGCCTCAGCACCCACCCTAGCAGCATGTGCCACAATCTCTGGGTCATGGGGGTTCTTAATGTTCTCTCCACGCGGGTACATCATCGCGACCAGAGGGACACTCCATTGATTGCACTTATCGGATATCATACCTAGCTTTTGCAACATCTCTGGCTCTTCTTTTGAGCCAATATTAATATGAACAGAGACTGCATCAGCTCCGAGCCTGATAGCTTCTTCGACGCTACCTATCAGCATTTTTCTGTTTGGTGCTGGACCTATGGACGTACTCGCGGAAAAATGTACTATTAATCCAATATCCGGCGTCCTGGGCATACTCTTGATGATACCCTTGTTGACAAGGACACAGGTGAGTCCAGCAGAGGCGCATTGATAGATCATATCATGAATGTCTTCTAGTCCCTTAATAGGGCCATTGCTTATACCATGGTCCATTGGAATGCACAGCATTTTGCCGTTAATCAATATCCTCGAAAGCCGGATGTCCCTGCCAAAGACCATATATGTAACCAGACATTCTTGCTAACCTACTTATAATTTGTTTTATCCGTTGAATAGTCGGAATAGGGGCATGAAGAATCGTGTTTCTGAGGAACCATGTGAGCCTAACGCTATATTATAATGACGGGTTTTTATCAAATAATTCACTGCATGGTCGCCAGCATTTGTTTTTTCTGTGCAATGTTAAGAATTATCGAAGACGCAATGGAGTTCAACAATAGAATAACTCGGTAAATCTAACCATGTCCCTGGCAATATTAGATCCGGAAGTATTCAACACAGAATAGAATGCCGGGAGGTCAGTAGTTTAAGCATGGCCATTCTTAGGAGAGTAGTAGTTAAGATATAATTTAATATGCTTGCAGATGGCTACCCCGTAAACAGAATCCATGGACAAACAAAAAGACTCAGAAACAAGACGACTTTAAAAATTGGGTAGCTTATTATGTCTATTCTTAGGGATGCTAAGACCTAAGCTCTTATATTTGCAGTCACATAGTCTGATAACGTAACTTGATAAAAAAGCATGAACGAAACCCGTTCTGCTATATCTGCAACTTGTTCTTCACACCCGAATATCTGCCAGTTCATCTCAAAGCTGATCACACAAAGGAAGAATTAGCAGCTCATCTCCTAATGGCGTACTTTGATGAATGGTATGAGCAAGAAGAGGCAATTAATAGAGCTACAAAGACCTCCCAGTGACTCCCATAAGTTTTTAGAAACGATCAGAGCGAAGTAGCATATGGGCTATGACTCTGACTCATCGGAGTTTGCAAGGATTTCAACTAAGAAGCTCGCTATACTGTTTGGCCTTGCTTTTTTTGGGGCATTCATGTTCATACAGATGATACAAGGGTTCCCTCTTGCAGAGATCCTATTCAGGCAGACCGTAACTGAAGAGGTAAATGTGTCAATAAAGCAGGAAGATGTATGCATCATAGAGCCACCTGATGGTCAACCAAAAAGCATCCAACGATGCCCATATAACTTAGACGATCCACTAATCGTGACGTACTATGAAGGCTCTACTAATGTAGAATCTCACAGGCTCAATAAGTAAATTATTAGCTCTCACTTCGTCATTTTTTTAGCATATCTAGAACGACCCTGAGGTTCTGTTCATCTCCTCTCGTTTTATCTATGGGCGTCTCCATTATTATCGGCAAGGCGTGAACCGCCATGTGGTTGACAAAAGCGGTAATACCCTCAGCGCCTATCGATCCAAGGCCAATATGCTCATGCCGGTCGAGGTTTGAGCCCAGCCCACCTTTTGAATCGTTCAGGTGGATGATTTTCAATTCTCTCAGGCCGACAGTAGCCTTGATTTTGTCAAACATTATATTCACATCCTCCTTTGTCCGTAGGTCGTAGCCGGAGGCATAAAGATGGCAAGTATCTATGCAAACGCCAAACTGCTTTGAGTTATCGAGTCTATCGAGTATGAGGCGGAGCTCTTCAAGCGTGCCACCAACACTATTCTTCTGTCCCACATTATTTTCTAATAGAATCACCACCTCGTTATCGGATTTGCTATTAGCGTTGGCAGTTGTTAAGGCATTTACAAGTTGATCAATGCCACTATTTGATCCCCTTCCCATGTGACTTCCAAGGTGTACTACAAGATAGGCTACTCCGAGTAAATTGCATCTTTGCATCTCTTCTGCAAGGGTCCTCACTGATCTTTGATACAATTCTCCTGGAGGCCCTGAGAGGTTCGCCAGATACGGCATGTGGACGATTACTGATGTTTTTTCAATTCCACTTGCACAGAGCCTAGTTTTGAATGAGGCTACCTCATCCCGTGGTAGAGGCTTTGCGGTCCAGCCACGTGGATTTCGACTAAATATTTGAAAGGCGGTACAGCCTAATTTTTTTGCATTATTGACGGAAATTGATATCCCCCCTGCTATGGAAACATGAAATCCCACCCTTGCATCCATGGTTTTGATATGAAGATAATTTTGTTACTTCAATTTATTGCAATGGAGTTTTTATGGTAGGAGAGCTATATCTTATTGTCGAATTTGTCTTCTATAAGAATGGCCGGTAGTGATCTAGCCAAGTATCCGTTTTTAAACGAAGCTGGTGAATACCTCCGCGAGTCCAGCTTTGGCTGGGAGGAACTTGACAGGCCGGACATGAAGTATATTATCGATCGTGCTGCCGACCGTATAGAGATGGAGGTGGACGGGAAGTTATATGACAACCTAGAGAGATATGAAATTGAGATTCTTACATTCCTCATTTGTCTTGTGATCGTCAAGTCAATTGGCTTTGATCAAGTACTGCGAAAGTTCGCGCTAGCCGAGGCAAGAAGGGCAGAGAAGTTTCTCACAGAGGATTTAAGAAAGCAGAGCATAATCAAGAGAGGTTCTATCTTTACTAAAATCTTTGAGGATTTGTTCAAACTGAAAATCGTTATATCAGAGGATCAGCGTCTATTCAAGGTCCGAGTTGCCGACTATCTTGCAAGAGCTTCTCATTTCCACGAACAAGAATGGAAACTGATCAACAGACTTGTCGACAATGGTTATGTTTATCTTGACGCTGATGAGACAGTTAGACTCATTAGGAGTGAGCTCTCCGTGCTCATTTATGATAAAGTCAAAGGGATGACTCTACCCACTCTGCCACAGAGCATAAAGTCAAAAGCTGACCAGCTACGGTTAAAACTCTTTTCACGTTATGAACGTCGCAGTCCAGCGGCGGTCTCTGACTATCCACCATGCGTCAAGCATGCGCTTGAAGTGATGAATAAAGGCGACAACCTCCCGCACTCTGCACGAGTGATGCTTGCAACATACATGTTGGCTATAGGCAAGTCAATCGATGAAATTGTCTTGATGTATGAGAATGCTCCTGATTTTAACGAAAAGATAACCCGATACCAAGTGGAACA
>JAICPK010000032.1 GCA_025929855.1 Nitrososphaera sp. | reverse complement strand
TAGCAGGTTGGTCAAGCAATTCCGCTAAAAAGCTTGTATCTGCGAGGGCACCCACACTCATTATCATTAGGTCTTTGCCGGCGTTAATTATCGGCTTGCCGAATTTCCTGACAGCCTCCTGCGAGGCGGCCTCTATTATGATGTCTACTGGGGAATCAATTAAGCTCTTAAAATCAGAGTGAACTTCAGGGCTACTCATCAGCTTTGACTTTAGTTTCTTGGCATTGTGATCGACAACATCAAACAATCCCACAAGCGAGGCATTAGCGATGCTGCGAGAATCTATGGCGAGGGCTAGATGTGTTCCAATGGTACCACAACCTACCAGCCCAACAATTTTCTTCGGCATCTAGGATGACTAAAGATAGATGATAGCGAACAGGGGATTTTTACCTTCTGCCCCCACGACGCTCTGGTTTCTTTTGGCCTGGAAGCCTCTTTTTTTCAAACCGCTTGATAAAATTGTCTTTGTTACGAAGTTTAGCAATAGGTTTTAATCGCGGCTTGCCTTGAATCTTCGGTGTCTGACCTCTTACCTTCCCGGCTTTTGTGAGGGATCCGTGTGTTGGCATTTATCTCGATTGTGTAATTATGTAATAATATTTATATTTGTATGCATGCCGAGGCATTATAAAAGGCACATATCGCGTCAATATTCTATATTGGTGTGAGATGGTGGCAAGTATTGCCTTTAATGTCAACTTTAAAGGCAGTGTTGTCCTCCATTATACTACTTTAAATGTAGACGCTCTCTAATATCTCATGTTTATCAACTGACATGACAATGTTAGACCTAGACTACAAGCGCCGTGTCCTTGAATTAAAGAAACAAAGAAATGCCTTGGTTCTGGCGCATAATTACCAGCTTCCAGAAGTCCAAGACATAGCTGACTTCATAGGCGACTCACTTGCATTATCAAAAAAGGCAGCGACCACAGAATCAGACATGATTTTATTTTGTGGAGTCCACTTTATGGCTGAGACAGCCTCCATTCTGTGTCCAGATAAAAGAGTCCTCATACCGGACCTAGAGGCTGGATGTTCACTTGCTTCCACAATTAACGCTCAGGAGTTGCTGGCTTGGAAGGCAGAGCACCCCGATGCATTAGTCGTAAGCTATGTCAACACAACAGCAGAAATAAAAGCCTTATCTGACTATTGCTGCACATCCTCAAATGCGACGAAGGTGGTAAATAGCATCCCTAAAGACAAAGAAGTATTGTTTCTACCTGACCTGTTTCTAGGTTCTTACATCGCAGAAACAACTAAGAGAAAGAACATGTACATTTGGCCAGGTGAATGCCACGTTCATGCGGGTATCAAGGCAGATGATCTTAACAAGATGTTTGCAAGCTTCAAAGATGCGGACTTTCTAGTTCATCCGGAATGTAGTTGTACTTCTTCAGTGTTATATCACATATCAAGGGACGACTTGGCAAAGAACGCTCACATACTTTCAACTGAAGGTATGATGAACCACGCACGAGCGTCCGATACAAAACAATTCCTAGTAGCTACTGAAACCGGGATTTTGTATCGCATGCAGAAGGAGAACCCCGAGAAGCAGTTCATACCTATCAAATCCGATGCGTCGTGTAGGTATATGAAAAAAATCACTTTAGAAAAGGTTTACAATTCGTTGACAGAAGATATCTATGAAGTAAAGGTCCCAGAGCATACCGCAGAGAAGGCGCGACTTGCAATTGATCGGATGCTGGCTATTTCCTAATTTCAAGGCTGAAATCAATTGCGCTGAATGAATGTGTAATGTAGCCAAGTGAAATAAAGTCAGGTTTGGTCCTAGAGTAATGTCTGATGTTCTTTTGATTGATGCCCCCTGAAAGCTCAATTCTTATCTTGTTCCGGAGCCCCATTCTACTTATCTGCCTTATGGTCTGTTGAGCTTGTTTTGGAGTAAAATTGTCCAGCATGACAGCATCTGCTTTTGCTGCAACTGCTGCTAATGCTTCTTCCTTGGTCCCTGCTTCGCATTCAACTTTTATTGACGAGCCGACTTTTTTCTTGGCAAGCCTAATACATTTTCTAAGATCAGAGACAAGGACAAGATGATTATCCTTTATTAACACCATATCATCTAGGCGCATCCTATGGGTGGCTGCGCCACCAAAAACTACTGCCTTTTTATCAAAATAACGTAGCCCTGGTGCTGTCTTTCGGGTCGCCAGTATTGTGACGCCTTTGGCAAGCTCTACCATGCGCCAAGTCTCGGTTGCTATACCGCTCATCCTCATTAACATATTAAGCACCGTCCTTTCTGCCTTGAGGATAGCTCTCGCATAGCCTGACACATTCATAACCACCATTCCCTTGTCTATTTTTGATCCATCCTTAACAAGAAGCTCGCTCTTGCAGCCGCAAATATCAAAAAGCATGGAGGCTTCTTCAAGGCCACATACAATTGCAAAGCGCGACTTGCATACGATTTTTGCCTTGGCTTCAAGGTCTGCAGGAATAATGTTGTCGCTTGTAATATCGCCTGCACCAACATCTTCTTGCAAAAAACTAGCAAGTCTTTCTCTGACATTGAGAAATGTTTTCAGATCGTCCATCTAAGTGACCTTAAGTGCATATTTGTTAGGAGTGATAATGTCAAGCGTCTTAGCAACCTGCGAATTTCCAGCATCAAAAACCAGAATGATACCTGACCAGTCTGCGCTTAGATCCGTTGACTTGCAGTTAGGACACACTTTTCCTGTAGTTATCACTTTGCACTTTCTACATGCTTTCTCCTTGACCATTATTTCTTGTCGCCCCCTTTTTTCTCCTTTGCAGCAGCAGATTGCTGTTCTCCGCCAGCCTTTGCCTTCTTGATCTCATCGGCAACCCACTCTACTGCACCAAGAAAAGGCTGCCTGCAAGTTATTCCTATCTTACCCATTCCTGCTCCTTTGCCAAGGCTTACTGCAGTTATCCTGGCTCTAATCTTCGATCCAATCTTGAGCGACCTAGCAGTCTGATTGGCTACAATGACTCCCTGCTTGACATCGCTTTTAAGATAGTCGTCAGTAATCTGAGAGAGGTGGAGAAGAGCGTCAGTAGGTCCTATCCTTACAAACGCCCCAAAGTCAGTAATTTCGACTACCTCACCTTCAATTATTTCTTGGAGCTTGGGGTAAAATGCAAGAGCCTTAAAAGTGACTTTGTGGTACGTCGCACCATCACCAGCGACCAACTTGCCTACAGAACTTGGATCGGCATCTGTTATCATAATGACATATCCAACCTCGGGACTGATCATGCTTTCATATTTTTCTTTGAGAATCTGGACAGCAGCGTTATTCAGAGAATGGGTGAGCCTATTTGGGGGAATTCTAACAACATCACTCATATGCACTATAGCAAACATAATCCAGGCAATCTAGATGGAGAGGTCATTATAACTTTTTGTCCTATAGAAGGCTTACTACCTTCTAGCAGGAATCTCACATTTGACTGACGAGTCAGTGATTTCGAAGATCGCATCGATGCCTAGTGTGTGCTTTAGTCCTTCATGAAGATAACCCTCAAGGAAGCGTGAGCCATTCTTACCGAGCCTGTGGCGAACAACTATAGCCATCTGTCCTCCGGGCATCCTCCTTTCATCATAAGTGCCGAGACGACCATATCTGCAGACCATTTTCTCGATGTACTCCATCACTGCCTTTTCGGTGGTTTCCTTTTTCCAAAACATAATAGTGTCAGCTAGCACTGTTCGCCCAAGCTTTATTCCTATGTTATAAAGTTCTTCTTCACCTAGCAGGTCGATGAGGCACGTCAGAACCTCGCGATTTATTACGACCATATCTATCTTCGACAGGTAGCGAGTAAATTCGACATATCTACGCAATATAATGCCTACAAGCGCGTTCACCGATATTCCCGTCCGCTTTGCTTCTTCGTCAAGGACATTCAACACGTCAGATTCAAATCTAAATGATCGCGTAATCGAAGATGAGCGGGCATCGTCTGCAAATACTGTCATATATGTAGATCAAGAAGAATATTATGCGTTTAAATGGAGCGATTCTGTGTTATAGTATTGTTTTATGTAGCGATCTGCAGCGCACTGTAATGGTTCCTTGAACATTGTATACATGGGACTTAAATTAATTCCAACCATATCGTTTGAAATATGAGTTACAAACTTGCATCAGAACCGGCAGAGGCTTGCTCTTTATGCAATAGTACTTCAATTGTTTTCGATTCTGAAACAAGCGAAGCCATCTGTTCGTCATGTGGCATGGTTGTTAAGGACAATATTGAATCGATGGGGCCAGAATGGAGGTCTTACTCAGGCGAGGATATGGAAAGCAAGAGTAGGACAGGTATGCCCTCTTCTCTTGCTTTTCACGACATGGGATTATCTACATTCATCTCATACTCTAACGTAGACGCGAATGGAGTCGCTATTAGTGCTGAGCAGAGAAGCAAAGTTCAGAGGATGCGCAGGTGGAACAAGATCTCAAGTAACAACAGGAGTTACCACCGTAATCTGAAAAATGCATTTGCTATACTGAGTACCATAAAGGACAAGCTCTCTCTCAGTGATACTCTGATCGAGAAAGCAGCCTATAATTACAGGAAGGCTCTTGACAAGAGGATAATCAAGGGACGATCAATTAGAGCCCTTATAGTCGCTGCTGTGTATGCTTCGTGCAGAGACCTTTCTGTACCGAGGACACTTGAAGAGATCTCATCAGCAGCCAATACTGATCCGATATTTGCTGGCAAATGCTACAGGCTGCTTGTGCAGAACCTTGAGCTTCAGTTGCCGGTAATCGACTCAAATAAGTACCTGGCAAAAATAGCCAATAAAGCGAAGGTAAGTGAAAAGACGTATAGAGGCGCACTCGAGATGCTGTCAACCATCAAGAATGATCCTATCTCGCACGGTAAAGATCCTAACGCGCTAGCTGTAGCCGTCTTGTACGCTGCATGTCTAAGAGAAGGAGAGAATGTAAGCCAGGCTCAGATAGCCGTGTCCGGTGATATTAGTATCGTGACCCTGAGGAAAAGATTCCAAGACGTGAGAAAAATCTTCTCTTCCTAATTTTCATAAATGATTGAACTTCGACCGTGGTGGCAATATTTTTTGGTCAGAAGACATAAAATCCTCAATTGTCAGTGTTTAATATGAAAATTGGCTGACGTATTTTTGAACAGTGTTTCTAAAATTAGTTGTTTTTCACACCAATACGATGATTTAAATACAGTAAAGACAAAATTTTTCTAATGGTAACTGTAGATCAGGTTCTCAGCTCACTCAAGAAAGTTGTAGATCCTGAGCTTCACAAAGACATTGTATCAATGGGTATGATCAAGGATCTATCGATAAACGACGGCAAGGTCGCATTTACGTTGGAGTTAACAACTCCTGCTTGCCCGTTCAACAGCGAAATTGAGGGCGATGTGCGAGCTGCAATAGCATCCCTAGGAGTAAAAGATTTGAACATGAGGGTCACTGCTAAGGTAATGGAGGGCAGGTCGCTTTCGATGGATGAGCTACTGCCTGGCGTCAAGAACATTATCGCAGTTGCAAGCGGCAAGGGCGGCGTGGGCAAAACCACCGTTTCCGTAAACCTTGCCCTTGCGTTAGCCAATACGGGTGCGAAAGTTGGATTGCTTGATGCGGATATTTATGGCCCAAGCGTACCTTTAATGCTCGGGCTCAAAGCATCGCCAGAAGTAGTCAATAATAAGATCCAACCTCCAGAGATTGAAGGCGTCAAGGTTATTTCAATGGGTTTTTTCTATGAGCAATCACAACAAGCGGGCATTTACAGAGGCCCAATTGTTTCTGGTATTGTCAAACAATTCCTGACAGATGTGAGCTGGGGAGAGCTGGACTATTTGATAATCGACCTCCCGCCCGGCACGGGCGACGCGCCTCTAACAATAGCGCAGACGATACCCATAACGGGTATTCTCATAGTTACCACGCCCCAGGACGTCGCAATGAACGTTGCAGTCAAGGCGATCGGGATGTTTAACAAGCTTAATGTGCCAATTGTCGGTGTCATCGAAAACATGAGCTACCTTCAATGCCCACATTGCAATGAGCAGATCTCGCTATTTGGAAAAGGAGGCGGCAAGAAGATAAGTGAAGACTTCGGATTACCATTCATAGGCGAGGTCCCGCTCCATCCGGGTATAAGGGAAAGTAGTGACATGGGGAAGCCAACTGTAATATCAGAGCCAGAGTCAGTGCAGTCTCATGCCTTTACAAAGGCTGCCAAGGTCATTGCGGGGAGGATCAGCATCCTGGCTGCAGACATTAAAGCACAGGAGCAGTCTGAGAGTCAAGCAACTGAACAGGCCAAAAAAGAGTAATGCCAATTGATATAACTGACAAATATATTCTAAAAAGACCCTTTGGGACGCTTGTACCTGAACAAGATATAACCAAGCAAAAAATCTTATCAATGCTAGAAGGCGTCAAGAGGATTTTCACAGTTGGTGATGCAACTACCGAACGCCTGGTATCCTTTGGTATCACGCCAGATATTGCAGTTGTTGACGGCCTAGAAAGGAGGTCGCGGCGTGACCATTCCATCGATTATCATGCCAAAGAAATGTTATGCACTAATCCTGCGGGAACAATTTCAAAGGAAGCGGTCAACGTTTTGCAAGTCGCATTAAAGACACCTCCTCCCATTACCGTGAAAGTAAAAGGCGAAGAAGACATGCTTGCCCTCCCGCTCTTTACATTAGCCCCTAAGGGCTCCGCTGTTCTCTATGGGCAGCCATTAGAAGGAATTGTTCTTGTCTATATAACCGAAGAAAAACAAAATCAAGCCAAAGACCTAATGGAAAAAATTTCTAGTGATAGTAAATGAATATCAAATTAATATAGAGAGCATATCTTTGCCTATCGTCCTATAGGATTGCATATTTTTATTGATATGATGGAAAGTGTCCTCAGCAGCGATTCCTTGTTTAATTTCCTAATATTTGAGGCAGTCCGCTCTGAGAATGGCAAAGGTAAGAGCAAATAAAAAACTTAAGTCTATCATCAATGTTTCGCGATTGTCGGCTCTAAATTTTAGTATGCTATAGACTGCCCGTATGTGCCTGTCATTCTAGGTATCCGAGTGTCTACCATCAATATATATAGGGAGATTCAGGTTCTTTTCCATAATTTCTAAACTATTACAGCGTGTAATAATAACAGTGATGATATTCTCATAATTATTGAACTTTAATTTGAATGAAGGTTCACAGAATAACAACACAGGTATAGTCACAATCCTTTGCTATTCGCTGAACTGTGTAGCGGACAGCAGATGTAAATCGCTATGCTGTCAAAATATTATATACCTATAAATCATAACAGATGCAATTCTGAGACGTGCGTCTAAATCTGCTGGCTATGACATGATAACATGACCCTTGACATGAATAGCGAACACCAATTGCAAAATTCTTGCTACAACGAGCATAATATGATAATTTATGACGACCTTTATACATTGAGAGAAATTTACGCTAGGGTCTCAAAAAAGGCTTTAGAACAGAACAATGAAATAATGCTGATCGTCACCACCTATGAAACTCCTGACACAGTCAGAAACATGCTGAGTGAATATGAGATTAATGTGAAAAAATATGAATCTAATGGTTCCCTTGTCATAATAGACTCAGTTAAAGGATATCAGAGGGCCAATTTTTATGGTGTGTTGAGGTTGATACAGTTGTTAGCAATCAGGGCGCAAAAGGATTCAAAAAGCGGTATTTTTAGTATAGCAGACATGGGCTCTTTCTTTCTATTTGGTAGAGAAAAGGAGCTCGTTAATTATGAGCTATCTATACCAAAAAGGTTAGACATAAAGTTAAAGGCATTCTGCTGCTACCATAAAAACGATTTTTACTTGAGGCTTAGCAAGGATCAACAAAGACAATTGATTTATCATCATCATAAGACAATAAGTTCTTCAATATTTTATTGAGATAATCGTCATCATATCAAGTCTTTATCTTCGCAGAAGCTTTATTGATTTTGCTGCGTGCTTTTCTTAGATGCCAAGCTTCTCAGCTGGCTGAAACCAAAATGCAAAGTGCAGCGGCGCAAAGGTAGATGCCTGTCCTAAATCCATCAGAACCAACACAGAAAATCCTTACTGAATTAATATAAAAATGCGAGGCTATTGTCATCTAAGATATCTCTGACCTGTTGCCTGATGAATATAGGTAGATGGGTCCTATTGGCAATGAAGTTGCCATTCTTCTGTAATTGTGACCGTCCCTATCAGATTTGGATAATATTATCCTGAAGTAGGTATATGTACAGCCGAGATTTGTTAACCACACGCTACTGGTTTCTGTCTCTAAAACACATTAGCGGCTTGCAACTTTCTGCTGCCTCGGTTTGATTAATAGTCTCCTCAGTAGAACCAAGAGAAGGAGACAATAGATGCTCAGCGTCGCGGGTTGGTCTCCCAATTGAAGTAAAAGCATCGTTGCCGTAATCATTATGTTCTACATTTAGCGCTCCTAATCCTCCTTCCCCTGGTCCTTTGACAAGTTCAAAGCTTTGAAATATACGCAGAATTGGTTCTGGAGGAAAGATGGATGGCAATGTTGCTGCATTAGCCTCATAAGACAGGCTATATCC
>JAICPK010000052.1 GCA_025929855.1 Nitrososphaera sp. | reverse complement strand
TGATGATGATGATTTAAATTAAATGCAACTGCATCCTCATTGTTGCAGTTGTCGGCAGCTGAGACAAGGAAGGCCTTTGGTGTTTTGTTCCTAGCAGTGTCGATAGCAGTCTTGGTTGCTTCTTTTCTTAGCGAAATTGCTAATATCATAACCAGCTTTCCACTTTATTATTATGCAATAATTTGGCTTGTCAGCTTTGGCGCGGTGTTTGGGGCAAGCTCCTTGAGCTTACGCAAAGCAGTACCTGCAATCATTGGCAGAATGAAGACAAGCACTAAGTGGTCTAAAGGAGCAAAGGCACTCAATGGAATTTCCTGGGCAGGACCTTTTGCTGCAATAGCAATTTTTCCGTCATTATACCAGTACCTTATTTTAGCTGGCATCGGTCTTGGCAATTTATCAACGTATTTAATGATCAAGAAATATAGCGGCGCTGACAACCGCGAGCAACTAATAGTCGCTATAATTTCCCTTGTCGCAATACCAACTGCTGTAATAATCGACAGTATGCTTTTTGCATCACGACAAGACATTGCAATAATGCTGTCAAGAATCTTCATTGGAATCGCCTATGCGGCTGGAGGTATGTTTGCATTACTAAGAAAAGCGGGCCCGGTGGGCTTCGATCCCACGACTTCCGGCTCTCTTCAATAGAATTTAGAAGGCAGGCGCTCTATCCATGCTGAGCTACGGGCCCTCCTCCGCTCTAGTCCATCTTGTTAATTTAATGATTGCGGGTTACAAAGACGTTTTTATGTTTTGTGTCAAGCCAATTTGAAAAACCCACTTTTTTTCGGTAGCATTCGTGTAGCAAGGATAGATCAATTCCTTTTTTCTTCTAATATATTCTCTCTCAAGACAGACATACAAAACAACGTAAGCAGTTGTGCGCATATGCGGCTTATCACAAACCGCAGTCGTGCGGTTAACAAATCTGATACAAGATTCACATTAAAACTACACTTTTAGTGTAAATTCTACACCACGAAACTATAATAGCCAGTCGACGAATTCTAGATATTGTGTGAGAGATATTGGTTGAAAATGATAATGCTGATAATATGCAAGAATTTATGCAAGAGCAAGTCAATAAAGTGTTTGAATTATGGAGCAGTAAGTTGAAACTGCCGACAATTGGTCCTACATACGCATTTTCAAAGGATTTTAGTTCATTTGCTAACGATTTTGTCACTCTTGGCAAGGCTATGGTTGAACTCAAAAGCAACATGGACAGCTATTGGTCGCTTATGAGTGCAGCGTACACCAGGGCAATGAGAAGCACAATTGAGCAATCTCCAATGCAGCTGGCAACAAAAGAAGATTTTGAGAATTACCGACGCGCCGCTATTGAAGCTTTTGAAGACACTTTCACAGATCTGTTTACATCCTCCGAATATTCTGAGATCTATGGCAAGCTATTTGGCAGTCAGTTGAATATATCAAGGACTGTGCAGAGTATAGTAGAGCAAAACTTCAAGATGCTCAACCTCCCAACAAGAAGCGAGGTTGACGATATACTGAAAGATATTGTAGAATTGAAGAGAACTGTGCGGGATATGAAGAGGAGCGTTGAAGCGAGAAATGACCAAGCAAGATTTGCAATCTGACCAGAAGAAGAAGGAGCAAGAAAACATCCAACCGCCGCAAAGCCAGCCGGAGGAGCAGATAAAAAGGGAGCCTACACTTGCTGAGGAAATCCTGGAATCGTACCGCAAGCTGGAAAAGGCAAGGGACATCCTCTCTACTGCTGGCAACGTAGGAGTTGGAGAGACTCCCCACGAAGTCCTCATTGAAAAAAGAGCCTACAGACTGTTGCACTACCAGCAGATGGTCAGCAAGACTTCGAGGACCCCGATACTTGTTGTTTATGCGCTGATCAACAAATCGTATGTACTTGATCTCCAGCCTGACAAGAGCTGGATTCGCAGCCTGCTAAGTCAGGGTTTTGACGTCTATCTTATTGATTGGAAAGCACCTACTGCTGCAGACAAGTACGTTTCCTTTGACGACTATGTCAACTGCTACATCGATGACTGTGTTGAGGTTGTACTCAAAAAGAATAAGGTGGAAAAGCTGACGCTTCATGGATACTGCATGGGCGGAACCATGTCGACAATGTATACTTCACTGCACCAAGATAAAGTAAGGAATCTTGCGGTGATTGCACCTGTGATAGACGGTCATAAGGATTTCACAGTTATTGCAAATCTTGCAAAGAACATGGATGTCGACAAGATGCTGCAGGTCATGGGAAACTTGCAATCTGAACAATTGTATGCATTATATCTGACACTGAAGCCGTTCAAGCAGGGCATCAATAAGTACTTGAATCTACTTCAGAATGTCAATAACGAACAATTTGTCGGCAACTTTTTGCGCCTTGAAAAATGGTTGTATGATACTCCTCCAATAGCAGGGGAAACATTCAGACAGTGGATATCAGATATTTATCAGAAGAACCTGTTGGTAAAGAATGAACTGAAACTCGGCGATAAGATAGTGGATTTATCAACGATCAAGGTTCCACTGCTCAATATTATCGCTGACGAAGATCATCTTGTGTCGCCGCAATGTAGCGCTCCTCTAAATGATGTCGTATCAAGCACCGATAAGCGTCTCATGAGGTTCCACACTGGCCATGTGGGACTCATTGCTAGCCTTTACTCACAGAATAACGTGCTACCAAAAGTGGGCCAATGGCTTATGGCCAGGTCGCAGTAGAAACTATAATGTTATAGAATAAAAATGTCTTCAACGGAAGTTAAATATTCCGATTGAGAGGCATGAATAATACGAATAGAGCATATGGTTTTTGAAGGGATACCAACTGGCTATGAAATCCGCTTTTTGATAGATATTGGGATTGTACTAGTAGCCGGATTTGCAATAGGCGCAGAAAGAGAATCAAGAAACAAGCCTGCTGGAATTAGCACCCATTGTCTGGTAATTGGAGGGGCGATGATTTTTACGTTCTTATCCTCCTTAGTGGATCCAAATTCCACTTCAAGAATTGCTGCACAAGTGGTATCGGGTATTGGGTTCTTGGGAGCAGGCATTATCTTGAAGAGTGAAGTTGACAAGAAAATCACTAACCTAACTACTGCTGCCGCTATATGGTATGCTGCCGCAATCGGCATGGCAATAGGCTATGAATACTACTTTTTGGCAGCTGTGGCCACAGCGTTTGCCGTTGGAGTGCCGCGAATACCTCATATTTCAAAATTGGTGAAAAAAGGTGAAGAGACCTAGATTGCAGATTACAATAATTCAATATTACATAAGAGCTGCCTGCAGCCACCACACCATATGATTTTCTTACAATTTATAGATTGGATAATTGTGAGGTTGTTGTGCTTGGCAATGGGCGATGAATTAAAAAAGGTTATCCCGCAGATGTTGCTGCAATACTAAGGCCTGGCTGGTATGGGAAAAGGACAGATTTTCCAGTGCTCAGAGGACGCAGTAGCGAGTTGTGCACTAGTCGTAAACAATGGAGGGGTCGTAGTCTACCCAACAGATACGATCTACGGAATAGGCTGCGATCCATACAATGACTTGGCAGTCAAACGCATCTTTGCAATAAAAGGCAGGAGTGAAAAAAAGCCATTGCCTATTCTGACGTACAGCATGCAAGACGCAGAAAGAATAGTGTCCCTTGGCCGGATCGGCAGGATGCTTGGTGAAAGATACTGGCCTGGGGCACTAACAATAGTGGCTCCAAAAATCGATCACAGAATATCGCCTAGGGTCATGGCTGGCAGTTCTAGCTTGGCAGTGCGTATTCCAGCCCATAACTGTGTCTTACTGCTTCTCAGTCACTGCAGATATCTTGTGGGAACGAGCGCGAACTTGTCAGGAGACAGGGCGCTAAAAAGTGCACAAGAAGTGCTTAATTCAGGACTTGAAGGATATGATGCACTCATAGATGGCGGAACAGTAGAAAAGGGTATAGAATCCACCATAGTGTCTGTCGAAGGCAAGCCTAAAATATTGCGGGAAGGCGCGATAAAAACAAGGGAGATATCGGATCTCATTGGACCGATTTAACCTTATTGTGTCCACTTATAGATTTAGGGAAGAAGATGCACAAGACGAAATTCTCGAGCTGCTAGATAAATTTGGCGACCAGGCTGCAGAGTCTGAAATAATTGAGATAAAGGGGATGATACTTGTACAGAGCTCACTTGACCCCCTGGCTGTCATTGATGATCTAAAGCAGCTTGTAGCCTCAGAACCTTGGCAGGTTCGTTATGTTCTGCGTGTATTGCCAGTACAAGTTGTTGTTCCCACTCGGCTTGACACAATAAAACAGGGGGCAAGAGACCTCATTAAAAAAATGGGCAATGACACTTTCAGAGTAACGGTTGAAAAAAGGCACAATAACTCTCTTGGTTCTATGCAAATTGTAAAGGCGGTAGCAGACCAGATCAGTAATAAGGTCGATCTGGAGAACCCTAGCTGGGTTATCCTAGTACAGGTACTTGGAGGGCTGACTGGAGTATCGGTTCTTCGGCCCAATCAGATTTTCAGCTCTGTGGTTGAAAAACGTAAGTGACAATTTTTTTTACTTTACTAGTATCGCTGCCTTTTCCAAAAGGTATTGTAGAAATTCGCCATTATCCAATTTTGTGGTAAAACCGAGCATGCTTGCAAGCCGGATCCTCTTATCTTCACTTCGCTTCAGCACAGAATCATTCAAGTCAAATTCGCTTTTGATCTGCCTTTCAAATTGGCGTATTGATTGGATATCGTGTGAAAAGGCAATAAAACAGCCGGCGGCATCCTTCTTCAAACCAGCCCTTCTCATCGCTTCTGCAATTTGGTTGGTACCTGTCAGCCGGATTAGCAGTTCAGTTTCACACCTGTTTGTGAGCATGATTTTTCTTTTTTCTGCTTCAAGTGTTATTCTAAGTACCCCTCTTACATGTTCTTCTCCATAGACTGAGTTAGCATTTACTGCCTGTATCGATACATTGCTGTGTTGTGCGCGTAGCATATCGACCAGTTTGCCTGGATCGTGCATGATCCTTTGGACACCTGTAATCGATAGATAATAGCCATCGAGTATGCAATCCACTCCGCCGTGAACCACTGGGACGATTGTAACTTTATCGCCGCTTTTCACGATGGTGTTATGCCCCCGAAGTGAAGCAGAATCGACGTCATTTAATGTAATTATCAAATTACTTCTTTGCAAGAGGCGGGGCTCAGCTGAAATAGTTGTTAAAAAGTCCAAAATATCTGAGACAGATGCATACTGCCGGTCAAGATTGACTACAGGTTTGCCGACTGCTTTTTTCGCTCCGCCAAGCAGCCTTATAGTTATCATTCGTCAGTTTCTTCTTCCTCAGTTTCTCCAACTGCAGCAGACGCCATTGAAGCCTTTTCTTGTGCCGCTTGCTTTCGCAAATGCGCAGTGATGTAACCGGCTAGCTCATTCCTTAGCACCTTTGACCTAATTATGGCAACTTCGCTGATGACATGCTTATTAGCATTAAAGTCGAGACCAAATTTATCTGGATATTTCTCCAATAGCTCCGTAGATATACGCTTTATTCTGTTCATACAGTAGGGAAGGCAATTTCAAGGATATTTTATCTTTGTTATGTGTATCCAAGATAGGCCTCAGAATTCTTCTGCAGTTGCTCTACTGTCTCATCATATGACATACCAATGGTATGTGCAGCTGATGCAACAACGCTGACTAAACAAGATGTAGAAATCGCTGGCTTGTTCTCAAAGCACCTCGAGTATTGCACAGGACCATCAGTTTCAACCAAGAAACGATCTCTATCTGTATTTTTCAAGAGCACCTTCTTGTCTTCCGAGTATATAAGCGGAGGACCATAGGATACATACACTCCAATATCCATACATTTTGCCAATTGTTTCTTGCTACCTGCAAACCAGTGTAACAATGCGCTCTTGATATGGTATGACGGTAGTATTTCTAGTACTGCATCAAGCATTCTTCTAGAATGAATCGATACAGGTCGACCGGTTAACTCTGCCAACTCAAGCATCGCACTAAAGACTTGCTCCTGCCGTCTGATAGGCACGTCATAAGTGCCGTCAAGACCAATTTCACCGACACCATCTATTGATTGTAAGTTCGACTTGAAGATTTCTTTGAAACTTTCTAGATCTTCCCTAGCCGAAGCTTCTGGGTGTATCCCGATAAATTGCTTGACTACATTGCGGTGAGTATTGAATAGGTTGAAACTTCTTATTGTAGTTTCGACATCAACTGTAACAGAGCACGCGATTATTTTCATCATACTCAGGCTCGATATTATATGATGTACGTAGCCTGAATATTCTTTGTCAGTCAGATGAATATGAACATCAAAGAGCAATGATGTATATGTTGAAAGATGTAATACAAAATAAATATTTGTAAAAGCACTCTATTATCAAGACTGTCTACGATTAGCAAAAGAACAAAAGCTAGTGCTGTGCAATTCCCATGTAATACAGTAGAAAGCCTTACGCCTTAGGATACAGGGGGTTACCAGCGCTCTTTTGTATCCCAAAAATTGATGCTAAAACAGCCCTTTCTCATAAAGAGCACATAGGAATACAGGCAACCCTAGGCAAATCAATTATTGTTATCACACACATATTATTATGCTTGCTGCTGCTAAATAGGGCCATTTTCAAATTCGTTCCATACGGAACGTTCATGTCAATTTCTTCTCATTAGAAGTATAAGTACACTTTTAATATAGTTATGTCAGGTATTGCCTATGTCTTCTGGACCTGAGTTTGGCCTTGCAGCGATGTATCGTGTCATGAAAAAATCCGGCGCAGAACGTGTTAGTGATG
>JAICPK010000116.1 GCA_025929855.1 Nitrososphaera sp. | reverse complement strand
TTCCTAACAAATTCCGCCTTCGAGCTATAGCCTACCTTTTTTGCTATTCTGCCGATGTCATCCTTTGTCAAGGGAAGTCTGCCCTGCCGCTCGCAACAGTTGTGGCAATCAGGCCATAGACACTTCCACAAGATGTAGAGGCCGTCGTTTGACAACGTTGGTATATGGAAAGTAATGCCTCCGACATTGACTGATGTGTCAGAAACTGCTCCCTCGTACTTTCCAGTCTGGAAGTCATATAACTTTCGATCTATTTTCCATTTTCTCGCAAGAAGGTCAAGTGCGTCCTTGACGAGATTGTTGTCGTGCCTCACTATGTTATAAGGTTATAAAACCGGGGGTTTAAACGTACTCTCAAATTGCTCAGCCATCAGCAGCCACAATCCATGAAAGACGAGCAGCAGGAGCAGCAGGCGATTGTCAGGGTAAAGGGCAAGCATGCATCTTCTACTGAGAACCGAAGGATGGTCTGGGAAAATGTCGTTTGGCCCCTTGTCTTAGAGATGAACAGGTCTTACTTTACGTTAAAGGAATATCATGCAAAAAGAGACTCATTTTGCAAGAGAACTGGTGTCTCGCCTTCAAAAGTAGCAGGAGGTTTTGTGTCACTGCTCGTAAAGGGCATCATTGTCAGAAGCAAGAATATGTACTCCATACATTACCGTCTCATTCCCTACATGAGGAAGAAGGCCGAGCTTGAATACGGTCTTGTCACTAGGGAAATCTATACTAAGCGTTAAAATATCCGATCGAATAGCCGACTTGATGTAGCTCGTGTTAGCCCGGTCGAACCCGACAAAAATTGGGTGCCGAATCTAGCGGCCAATCTCCAAGGTTGAGGGCTAGGGATTCCAGGCTCTGGATCTCGCAAAGATAGAGAAAAGAAACCTGGAGACAGCAGTTCGAATCTGCTCCGGGCTACCATCTTTTTTCTAAATTTTCGGACCTGCTTTCACTATCTCTTTTGGTATACTGCCAAATTTTTTAAAGTTCTTGACAAAGAGAGCCGCAAGTCGTCTTGCTGCCGCATCGTACTTTTCCTTATCAGACCAAGTGTTGCGTGGGTCGAGCACTTCATTAGGGACGCCAGAACATGATGTGGGCATGTCAAGGTTGAATATTTCATGATGCTTCGTAGTCACTTCCTCAATCTTGCCTTTGATCGCTGCAGTCACCATCGCTCTCGTATATGTCAGGTTCATCCTCTTGCCTAGGCCATAGGGCCCTCCTGTCCACCCAGTATTGATCAGGTAAACTCTTGTTCCATGCTCTGTTATTTTTTTTCCAAGCATCTGAGCATACTTGGATGCGTGGAGGGGCATGAATGGAGCTCCAAAGCAATGCGAAAATGTCTCCTTTGGCTCAGTGATACCGCGTTCGGTTCCAGCCAGCTTACTCGTATAACCAGACATAAAGTGATACATTGCGCCTTGCTTTGTCAGCTTAGCTATTGGAGGCATGACTCCAAAAGCGTCTGCTGTAAGGAACACAATTACCTTTGGATGGCCTGCAATGCTTGGAATCACTGCTCCATTGATATAGTCAATAGGATATGCAACGCGAGTATTTTCAGTAAGACTTCCATTGTCGAAATCGGGTTCCCGTGTGCCGTCATGCATTACAACATTTTCCATGACAGAGCCAAAACGGATTGCGCTCCAGATCTGTGGCTCGCTCTCCTTATCGAGGTTGATGCATTTGGCATAACAGCCGCCTTCAAAGTTGAAAATACCATCCTCGGACCATCCGTGCTCGTCGTCGCCTACTAGTCTTCGCTTTGAATCAGCGGAAAGTGTAGTCTTGCCAGTGCCAGATAGCCCAAAGAATAAAGCGGTATCGCCCCTCTTTCCCACATTAGCGGAGCAGTGCATTGGAAATACGCCTTTCCTTGGTAAGACAAAGTTCATAATGGAAAACATAGCCTTCTTGATCTCACCAGCATACGAAGTCGATCCAATCAGGACCAACTTTTTCTTAAAGTTTATAATGATAAAGGTCTCAGTTCGCGTGCCCATTTCTTCTGGCTTAGCGGCAAAGTCGTCACAGGAGAGTAAAGTGAACTCGGGTGCGCGTATGTCTAGTTCCTCTGGCTGGGGCCTAATGAATAGCTGCCGGGCAAAGAGATTATGCCAAGCCCTGTTGTTGATGATCCTTATTGGCAGCCTGTTCTCCGGGTCTGCCCCCACAAAGCCATCAAATATAAACAATTCCTTATCCTCCACGTGTTTCTTCATCATGCGGAGTATCTTTTCGAAATTGTCCTCAGAAATTGGGTGGTTGACTTTGCCCCAGTCGATGGTATTGTGTGTTTCTTCATCATCAACTATATACCTGTCGTCTGGTGACCGGCCAGTGAACTTGCCGGTTCTGACAGAAAGAGCACCGGTTGATGAAAGCATGCCTTCTTTTCTTTTAATTATGACCTCAACCAGTGACGGAACTGACAGGTTGTAGTAGGCTCTGCCTAACGTTATATCCATCTCTGCGAGCTGTATCATAGACTTTGTAGTTATAATCTTTGGGTTGTCTTCTGGAAGCAAAGAATGCGACTTAACGTTGTATACGACTATAGCTCTTTCTTGCATTGATCATAAGTTAAGTTCTTTTTCTCACCATATCCAATTTTCTGCATGTTGTTTGCAGACTTTTTTTAGATACTACAAAATTTTTGCACTAGGGAAATGCTATTGCTGTTGTTGTTGCTGCTGTTGTTTTATTGCTTTTTTAACTCCATCAGCTCTTTTAGCCAAAATGTCAAGAAATTCTGCAAACTCTTCCTTAGTGGCATTGCGCTTTAGCGCCCGCCTCGTCTGGTAGTGGAAGGAGTTGTAAATGCGCCCTATGGCGATACCAAACACAAAATCGTCGAGGCTGGTTACAGGGATACGGCGTAACAACACCTGTTGGATCTTTGAAATTTCATCAGTGCTTGATATTGTTTCTTGTATTTTGGCAAGCACTGCTTTTTTTACCCGGACATCCATGGTCAGCCGAACCTAATTTCACTGATGCGATATTAAAAGAATCCTGCGTGGTTGCACAAGATTCTTAAAATATTGTCTTCTCTTTATTTCACCAGGCAGTCAAGTTGAAACAGTCTATCAGCTCTTATCCATTATCTCCGCAGACCCTATTTTTCAGACTCTAACAGGAGTTTAGGGGCTCGAAGGCATTGATGGCTGCCTTTCAGTCTGAATTGTTTAAGTTCAACGCAATTTCAAATGGATTATCCTCAAGACTCTACTGAAATGTTAGGTAGTTGAAATGTTGACCAAATAACATTCATGCTAACAACACACATGTCTAAATCAAAAGTGAAAGAAAATCCTTCATATTCCCAAAATCTCAAGACGACACCAAATTTAGCTATGTCATGCATATGTTACCCTTGATCATAATAATAATAATATTAATAATAATAAATGTCAAATCTGGCAGAAAAAAGACTGTTAGGCCGCAGACCTGTATTGTCTTTCCCTTCCATACGACTGCATCCACAGGCCGCTAAATACTAGAGTACTTGTCAGCGCTGCTGCTACTAGGACCTGTTGTACTGGAAGTTGCATTACGACTCCA
>JAICPK010000090.1 GCA_025929855.1 Nitrososphaera sp. | reverse complement strand
CAGAAGGATGCCTGCTGTTAAGGATTATCTAACTGTTGCAGCAATAGGCGTGATGATAATAAGTATCGCATTTTCTGTTACAAACCTCCAGCAAACATTTGGAATAGCAGCACATTCATTGGTTCTATTATCTTCCTATCTCTTTGCTATTGGCCTATACTATGCGGCTATTTCAATATCCCATGATGCAACATTGCGGCAATCTGTCAAAAGATCAGTGATCAACGAATCTTCAGATTTATTACATAGTGCGGGATTAGCCGAAAGGCGGCAGAGTATAGAAAAAGAGGTACTGAAAATAATAAAGCGTCAGTCAGATAATTTGCTTAAGCAAACTGGAGTGCGCCCCTCTTTGGAGGAGGAAGATGTGAAGAGGTACCTCGAACAAATATTGCCAAGAATGCATTGAAACCATCTTTTACATTATTTTTCAATTTGAGATAATGTTGAAGAGAAGAGCCTTCTGCTTTTCCTTGTAGGTCTCTACTGTTGAGATGAGATTATGATAATGAAAAAAATGCCTCTCCAATGTTTCTTTTACATTGCAATGTATTCAGTAGGAGCGGGCCCAGAGGGTTCCGGCAGAAAAAACTTCAAAATATGGACTCAATCTGAGATAGATGCTTAACTGGTAGAATTTGAACTCCACATATAAAGAGGCTCGATTCTATGACCTGGCAGGCTTCTTATGAATGTGTCCTCGTCGGGTCGTGAAATTATTTGGTCGAAGCATGAATATCATCACCACTGAAGCCTGCGATCTGAGTGTAAGCAAAATATGTGTTAGATTTGATGACAAGGCTGAGCTAATACCCTTCTTTCTGGATACTGAAACAAATCCAAATAGTTCTTCTTGATTTTGGCAGATAGATATCAATATTAATAGAAGTCAAGAAGTGCCAAACAGATAATATGGCTAAAGTTGCTTTAATAGTTGGATCAGTTAGACGAGACCGTCAAGGTATCGGAGTTGCTCGCTGGATGAAGGAAAAATTGGAGAACCGCAATCATACTGTATTTTTTATTGACCCTCTCGAACTTAGCTTACCTTTACTTGATAGGATGTATAAAGAGATGGAAAATCCTTCAGAGAAGTTGAAAGACCTTAGGAATAAAATTAAAGATGCAGAGGGCTACCTTTCCGTCACTCCCGAATACAATCATAGTACATCAGCTGCGATGAAAAATACACTAGATTATTTTTTAGAAGAATATTATTTTAAACCTTCTGCTATCGTTTCCTATTCCGCCGGAGCATTTGGTGGTGTGAATGCGGCACAACACCTCCGCCATATATTTGCAGAGCTTGGAGCACCGTCCATATCTTCATCATTTCCAATATCAAGGGTTCAAGATGTGTTTGATGAGTCTGGTAAATTAAAGGACGAGAGGTATGATAAAAGGGTCATACGATTTCTTGATGAATTTGAATGGTATATTGAAGCCTTCAAAAATCAAAGAGCAAAAGGTACTCCATATTAGATTGAGCCTCCATAAATTGCTGAATTTAGTTATAGACGTCTTCTGCAAATATACAACAAGGAGCACTGATACTTGGAATATATACAGAGCAACTTACTAAAGCAAGGCATAAATAAAATGGTATGATGGAAAACTAAATGATGTCAACTACTGGATCCTCTTATAAATGTGAAGAGTGTGACACATCATTTAATTCAGAAAGAGAACTTGAGGAGCATGTTAAATATTCTAAATTTAGAAGGAAAGGTAGTTGTTGGCTATAATGTTGCCAAAACCGATGATCTTCTTTTAAACAAAGACGCCTTTAGGACTTGGCAGCTTATACGATTACCTGCCGAGCTTGGCGGTGACAAGAACGATGTTTCTGCTTTTAGATTATACAATGCTGTGTGCCTCCACCTGTGGTGTCTATGGAGATATGTAGCATTAGAGCGCGATAGTAATGACCCGTCAAGAATAATCAACGGTAGCGGTCAGTGCCCTTGCCATGGCAGCGCGTACGACCCACTGAATAGAAAGGCATTTGGAGGCCCGGCTGCGGATCAATCTCCGCCTTCAAACGTGCTGCCAATTCTTTACTTGGAGGCTGACCAGCAGAAGAATCTGTGGATACTTCCTCCGACTTTGGACGTAAATGCGAATGGCATAGTTGGATATGGCCGATTTTTGAAAACTTGAAGCATACGGGTAACCCTGGTCTTAACACTCAAATGATGATAGTAATGAGTTACTCAGTATATCTCTTATTGCTTGTTCTGACATATCCGTTCTTTCTTTTGAGAATACTTTGAGTAGTTCAAATGCAGCAGGACTAACGCTTTCTATATTCATATTCCTTCAACTGTCATCCCTTTAGGACCATGAAATATGCAAAAGTTTGTGTGTTTGGGATACTCGGATAGTGCGGCCACTCGAACGGCATCATCGGGGACGAACGTGAAGGACCTTCTCCATGTAACGATCGGCGGTGGCTGCTGCCTCCTCTGGATCGCTGCCGCTCTGACGCGCGCTTAGATAGGGCGCGTACCAGTCCCACCAGTGGTGCTCGGCGTGCGTCTTCTCGAAATGGTCGTGGTGCTCTCCCGTCTCGAGGAGGAGCGCTGCCAAGGTTGCAACATCCATGCCTTGTGGTCGCGTCAAGTTCCACTCGCGGCCGGGAAGCCGCGTCTGGATCTCCTGGAGCAGCCAGCCGTTCCCGTCCGGATCCTCGAACGAGGCAAATGAGTTGTAGGAACGACCTTGCGGGTCGCGCCCGCCGACGCGTGGGTTCTCCACGGCGTTGTTAAAGGGGCCGCCGGCATAGTGGAAAACCTCGCTCACGTTGACGCCGCGGGCGATCAAGTTGTCGCGGGCGGCGTCGATGTCGTACACCGTCAGGACCGGGGGGTCGATCGAGCCCGGCTGGGCAGAAGTGATCCCCTTGCCGAAGATAATCGACGTCTCTGAACCGGGAGGAGTGAATTGTATTGCCCGGTAGCTCTCGTTGGCGGCGTCGATATCCAAGCGAAATCCAAGTTTCTCGTAGAAGCGCTTGGCCCGATCGACGTCAGAGACAGGTATGAACAAAACTTCTAGTTTCAGATCCATCATCAAATAACACTCCTTTTCTTTTATTTAACTAGTGTGCTTGTTTTCTACGGCAACGGTGACGAATAGCCGCTAGCCCTATTCATTTCAATCTGGGCTTTCGCTTGCATGACCATCAACATTATTGGAAGAAGGACTAGAAATACTTGAGTCCCAAGAGGCAGAAAATTGAGAATTCAAATTTTCCTCTTCATACTCTCCGTATATTCCATTCTTTCCTTTGCAACATTTAAGATATCTGTTTTACTAACTATGCCAACTAACCGATCTGATTTTACAGTAGTATAAGTCATCGTCATTTGTTGCTGCATTTTCTCGGTTCTTTTACTGCTGCTCTTTCCAATAGACGGGTTCTCGCAGACGTAAATTCTGCTCTTGTTCTCTTCCATGATTGTGTTTAGAGCAATGTCTGCTGTTTTATCTGGACTCATTATGACAAGATTTTTCTTTTCAATCATTATCTCTTCAACTTTCATGCTTTCTCTATTTTTTTCAGAAACATTCATTGCATCCTTTGCAGTAATAGAACCTAATAAGTAGTAGTAGTAGTCGTTTCCTCTGTCGTCGGCTTCCTTTTCAACGACCGGTAGTTCACTTTTTCTATGGATGTTAAAATAGCGCTCCAAGACTTCCTTTATATTCATGCTTGGATTAACTGCGACAAATTGTGTGTTCATAATATGATATAGGCGTACACCTGAAAGTGCCGCGGTAATTTCGTGTTGCTGAAGATAAGATTGAGCACCACTTTGCAAAAACCAGGCGATGAGTATCAACCATATTCCTCCAGTAAATGAACCAGTAAAGATAGTTAGAAATCCAAAAGCCATAAGCCCATAAGATATCCCAGTGCCTACTTTGACTGCAGTTTTTGTAGCATCATGAAAGTTGCCTCTCCATCGCATCAATCCTGCTCGTAATACTCTACCTCCGTCTAAGGGGAATGCAGGAAGAAGGTTGAATCCTCCAAGCAAGATGTTTACGATTATACCATAGCGCATTATACCCTGAGCAATTGTTGATGCTACCTCTTCATCAGATATCATAGAAGGGGGCGATCTCTGAGCTTGCTCTTGCTGTTGTGGCGAAGGAGGCAAAGCAAATAATGATGCATCAGTTTGTCCAATACCTGTCATCCCCGTCTGAACCAGCACAAACCACACAGCAGCAAATAATCCTGCAAGGGCGAAACTGGAGAGTGGACCGACTATGGCAATTGTGAATTCCTTCTTGTATTCTTCTTTTGGTTCATCGCGAATATCTGATACGCCACCAAATACAAACAGGATTATCTGACGTACTTTGTAGCCATATCGTTTTGCAACTATTGAATGAGATAACTCATGCAATAGCACTGATATGAAGAGGATTACGGCTCCAAAGATACCCATTGTCCAATAAGCCGATTGAGGAAGACCTGGATAGAAAAGGGGCATAT
>JAICPK010000161.1 GCA_025929855.1 Nitrososphaera sp. | reverse complement strand
GCATATGATCTGATTCAAGTTTAACCAGATTCAATTAAAGCCAAGCCTGCTGAGATCAGAAGATATATCTCTCTTCTTTTTCATGCATGTGGCATGAACCGTTATATCATTATTAGCCTATTTTAGGCCGACTCTTGCAAGCTTGGTCTTGCTCCAAGTGTTACGTTAATCTCAATTATCTGTCCGTCTCTCCATACAGTAAGTGTTACTGTCTCTCCAACTTGTGTCGCTTGCTGCAGGTATCCGAGCACATCGTCTATTTTTCTTACATCCCTGTCATTTATTGCTAAGACAACATCTCCTCCTATTGGAATCTCTGGCATTCCGCCAAGTTGCATCGGAGTATCGCCTCCTTGAATCCCTGCGCTGTCAGCAGGTCCGCCAGGCTCGACTTCTATAACTAAAAATCCTCTGGGCTCTCCAAGACCTATTGCCTCTGCTATTTCCGGTGTCATGTCTATTCCAGAGACTCCAAGCCAGGGATGCTCAAAGAAGCCCCTTTCTATCAACACAGGAGCTATCTTGGCTATTGTGTTTGAAGGAACTGCAAATCCTACTCCTGCAAAGCCCCCAGTCGTAGAAAAGATAGCAGAATTGATACCAACCACTTCACCTTGCATATTCAAAAGTGGTCCGCCTGAATTGCCGGGATTGATCGCTGCATCTGTCTGAATCACATCTGGAATAGAAAACGCAGGTACTGCAACATCAGAAAATGGATCTTGATAAACAGGGATTAGTCTGTTGAGACCACTGATGATTCCTTCTGTCATGGATCCCGAGAGCCCAAACGGATTACCAATTGCCACAACCTCTTGACCTACTAGCAATCCAGAAGAGTTTGCAAGTGGCAAAGGTATTAGCTTGTCTGCAGGAACGTTATCCTCCACATGCAGTACAGCAAGATCACTATACTGATCTGCACCTACTACCGTTGCTCTATAAACTGTTCCATCGATAAACGTTATGCTTATGTCATTAGGATCACTTCCTGCAACAACATGATAGTTGGTGATAATATGGCCGCTATTATCGTAAATGAATCCTGATCCTAGGCTAATTCCGAAAAGGGGGTCATCTTCATTAAATGTACCGCTGACCTGAACTACTGATTGCTGGGTCTCTTCAAACAAATCTGTCAAAGTTGAGATGTTGTTATTCGTTGTTATCTGAACAGCATTTGCTGTAGCATTGGGTGAACTTTCTACCACCTCTCCTCCTTGGGCAATTGTTGTAGCTGGAGGTATTTTATGCCCTAAATTGTATTGAAAAGGAGCGTAAAGCCCCAGACCGCCGATTGAACCCAAAAGAGCACTGGCACAAATAACCACAACTAGAATAGCATGTTTCAATGTCCTTCATAAGATTTGGCCTACTGCCGATATTTATTACCATCGCATGCATTTATAAGACAAATGACTATCTGTCACGTGGACAGATCTGCTTCTTCCTAACTGCTAGTCCACCCATCATGTTCGAGATATCTTTTAAGGGACTTGAAGGTTTGTGAGCGATAGAAATAACGACCATCATATACAAATTCTCCTTTATACTTTTTCTACTCTTTGGCTTTTTTGCATCTTTATGTTTCCGTCGCCTTTTTCATTCTATATATAATGGTATAGACAAGATAAAAAGGAAAGATGTCTTCCCCGCATTCTCATAACGAAGAAGGCAAAGGTTACTCG
>JAICPK010000095.1 GCA_025929855.1 Nitrososphaera sp. | reverse complement strand
TTCAAAGTCTCAGGACTCTGGACAAGGCTGAACGGCGGAGTATAGGGCCCAATTATCATGCCTGCAATAATATAGCCTATAACCATAGGCTGCTTCAGCTTGAACGTGATCGCAAGCATTATCGCTGCGACTATCATGATTATTGCAATGTCCTGAACCACAAAGTCTATAGGATCATTACCAACTGCAAAGAACTGCGGAAAAAGAGTACTATTTCCTGCACTTGTTGCCGTTGCGGAATGGTTCACCACTATTGTTATGTTCAACATACATAAAAAGACAAAGTTGGACAAAAGGAGACAGAAGAATGACAAAACTAATTATACAATACGCATTCAACCATTTCTGTTGCGTTTTGAGATCAACAGGCGGCGTCTCATCTACCTCGCGTTTGGTGCAGCTGCATTTCTGATTGCCTATTCTACAGGAGCAGCGGTACCCATGAGCGAGGAGGAAGCCGAGACATTGACGCGTGAGTTCTCGAAGCAGATAGAGGGAATCGACCAGAACGGCATCTTTTTGAACAACATCCGAATCACCCTGATAATGTTTGTACCTGCAGTAGGCTCAGCATTTGGAGCATTCTCTGGTTTTGCCACTGGCTCAATTTTCAGCGCACTTGCAAGCTCTACCCCCATGCTAGGCGAGGTTCCACCTCTTGTTCTTCTGATAACACCCTTTGGTATCATGGAAGTATTCGTCTATGGCCTTGCCATGTCAAGAAGCGTGATGCTGATTTACTACCTTCTTAAGAGAATGCCTTGGCGTAAATACACCATCCCGACTCTGATAGAACTGGGCATTGCCGCAGGGGTGTTGTTTGTAGCTGCAGTAATAGAGTGGCAGATGATAGAGCAACTGGGAGGTCTTGACGCAAGTATTGCCATAGATCCGATGGTAGAATCATGAGGTTTTCTAAGCTGCCTGCTGTATCTCACCATGTCATACTTTCGACAAGACTTATCAGCTGAGCAAATATTTTGTTACGATTCACACGTTGTGACCTACTACACTACTCTGTATAGATTTATTTTTCAATGATGCTTCTCCTTGAGTGCCAGTGATGTGAGATCTAGCCTTACTGACTTTGGATCACTACAAGTGCCACTATCACATAGTTGTTGAGACAACTGACTGACATCTGCCTGTCAAGTATGAAGAACATCCCTGCGGCAGAGAATGCTTCATTAAAATAATCTAAACCCAGGTCTTGAGATTTTATAACAAAAAAAGAGGACATAAAGAAGGTGTTATTGGCTTTCGCCACATGCAGGACAGATCTTCTGTGACTTAGGCATCTTTGCGCCACATTCAACGCAATATCTGATTGAGCCCTTGTCATCCTCCTCCCGCATAATGCCAACAGACTTATTTTGTATTGAGGACATACAGAAAAAATAAGTCCAATTTAATATTTAAACTCCGGCTAGAAATTGAGGTATGTTTGCCTCTTTGTCTGATCTACTACCATAGCAGATAGATCGCTAAACTCCTTTCCTTCAAGGTCTATAACCGTACCTTTGAATGCTGTTTCCTTTTCAGTCGTAAGATGCTCAAAGACCCAAACCTTAAGCTTAGTAGTGTCGATGCCACTTATACGCAGGAATTTTGCAATTTCAGATTGCATAAAGTGCTTTGATCTGTCCCTTGGCCAAGGCCGAGGTAGCAGTATTACGCTTCTGCCCTGTCTAATTGCCTGCAGCATTTCCTGCTTTTTCGCTTCGATGTCGTCTGTCACATGGAAGGTAACAATGAAAGCCTTATCAGTTGGAATGCGGGCCTTGGCCGCAGCCACTTGGATGGAGCTAATACCGGGAATCACCTCAACATTGTCGCTCCCAAATATTTCTAGCAGCCTGTCAACAACCTCAGATTCAGAGAAATTGACATCACCTGTAAAAGGTACAGTGCAGTACTCGCCATCCTTCATTTTTGTGTAAATGTCCTGATAGATGCCTTCTTGTGTCTGCATTGTGACTTGAAATACTTGCTGACTGCCCTTGTCAATAATAGCTTCAATCGTCGACAGCGGATATTTGTAGCCTACAATGTAATGGGACTTGACAATGGCTTCTTTAGCCGCATCGGTAAGATACTTTGGCGAGCCAGGACCGACACCTACAACGAATAACTTTCTTACCAATATGCGAACTTTAGGCAGGAGGATGCCTAATTATATTACTTTGCAATCACTACTATCGTGCGGATGCCACACATTCTCTTTAGATCTCATAGGACAATCTCAGACTTGCCCTTGCAGAGGTCATGCTTGACAAAGAGTATCACGCAATACTTGCGGTACAAGCCGTAAACAGCTTTGACACCTCTGATGAGTTGAACTTCTTATGAAGAAGCTTTTTAATTCTATTATCATCCACATACACACACTAACAGAATGGAAATGTTCTTGTCTTTCTTTTTATATATCATATAAATTCTGCTTGCAAATATAGCAATAAATTTAAGTTTAAATTGACATCTTTATCAAGTTTATAAGCGGTCTCCAATCCATGCGCTGAAACTCAAGTGGATCTTTCACAGGATATTTTACCCACCCCTTCACTATCGAGAACTTGAAAACCTTTGGTTTGTAGTCAATGTTCATCTTCACCTTAAGAAGTGTCCCCCAGTCCTTTTCTTCTGAGACGACATCCAGAATTTGCCGGAACGGGACTTGAAGATTATCATAGCTCTTGGCAAGATCTTTTTTGAGGTGCTCTAGAGTGTAGCCTTCAGCCGGCCGAAAGATGTTTTCGCCTGCTTCAAAACGCTTTAACTGTCTAATCGAATGGGTTTCGTGCATTTTATAGGTCATGTCTGTCTTTATGATAAAGGCAAGGCGCCTATCCGTGACGACTAGCATACCCTCTTTGCCGCGCTTGAAAAGCCCTTCTTCTCCACCCCAGACCCAGAAGAGGTGACCCTTAATCTGTTCGTCCCAGTCGACCAATTAGATGATAGGCCAGTAGATACTGTATTAATAATTTATTGAAGAGAATAAAAATTAAAAAAAGAAGTTTGTCGAAGGGACTAACCTTCTTCCCAGCCCTTTGAGAACAGGCCTGATTTCTTCAATGGAATTGGCTGTCCTGGCGTGTAATCCATCGGCCTCATCCAGAAGATTGCCTTTGTGGGGCAAACTCCAATACATGCTCCGTCAGAGATGCATCTTTCTGGATAGAACACGAAGGCTTTACCTCTCTTCCATCCTTCGACTGGTTTTACTCTGAGCACATCTGGACCGAGGGAAGTGCAAATCTCTACACAGAGTGCACAGCCGATGCAGTGTTGTTCGCTAATATCAGGAAGTATTGCGACTGGCATCTAATTCACTCACCCAACGATCCATGCTGAAACTATTTAAACACTACGCCTTTTTTATAACAGCGATATAATTTAAATGTACATGGAACAGGAGTCGTCAGCCTAGCCGAGACCTCATGCCTTTCTGCATTCTGCTTGGGATATTCGCTATACTCTTCTTAGTTCTTTGATAAGTGCATCATTGTCGATTCATCAATATTGTAGTAGTCGGCCATTCCTGCTTTTTTTGTTTCTCTTTGTCCTAATGTTAGTTTTGAGGGTCTTGGTATTATGCCCTTTTCCATCATCTCAAGTTTCAGATCACGCTTACATTGTGTCAGAAATAACTTTGCATAATACTCACGCCTTTGTTCTATAAATGTCCTCACATGTTTGATGTTTCTATATCCAAGATGCTTCTCTCTCAATTCGTCAGGAATAGGCTTATCACCAATTTCCTTCTCAAGTTGCTTTATTATTACGTCTGCCGCTTTTCTGGCAGCTTCTTCAGGAGTTGTTGCTTTAACCTCTTCTTTTTCCTTTACTTCTTCCGCCATCCCATTTAAGTTTCACAAGAGGGAAGCTATAAATGTTCTTGAATTAGAGACTCAAGCAGGGAACTTAGCAGCTTTGTTGCTTAATTAGTTGGTCTACAATAGTAACAAACAGACTATTTTGAGACTCCTTGTCACATTTAGTAAGCGGCTATCCAACACTAGTTATCAAATTGTATAATTCTAAGATTTGAGTACTAGATGCTATTATCACTCTGATCACAACATTATCATCAGCTTCACTATATTCTCTTTCTCCTCAAATTTCCAAACCCATCCAGGATTATAATCGCAGGGCTTCCTGCTTGAGCTTTAGCAATCCCAACCTACTTCAATGACACAAGGCATTGGTTTGAACCTAATGTCTGGCTGAATGTCTAGATCTTAGCTCACAGCTCATAGTCATAAGCTATAGGTCTTGAATTATATGGCTATATATCCACTGCACCAACAGCAGATATATCATGCACACGCTCCACGTTGCATTTGATGACACTGACTCACGTGAGGGCAGGTGCACAACA
>JAICPK010000019.1 GCA_025929855.1 Nitrososphaera sp. | reverse complement strand
GACCTTGCCTGAATCAATGTCCACTTTGTCTATAAGCTCAAGCTCCATTATCGAAACTCCAATTTCAGGGTCAACTACCTTAGTCAGTTCTTCAAAGATTTTTCTTCGAGTCTGCTGTATCTGCTCTTCCTGACTCATTATGTAAGAGTTTCTCCGATACTATATTTAACTATTCTATGGAAAGGCGTTATAATAATGCCGAGCATAATTAATAGACTAGTTGAAATTTTTAAGCCTTTTGGCGTGGTTACTTTTCATCCTCTTTATTGAGCTTCGCTATTCTTAGGATAAGTCTACAACCTTAAAATAAAGCGCATGCGGTGCACACTTGATATAATATATGTATAGGTCCCGTCCCAGGGAGAAACTCAAGGATGATGTGCTCAAATTCCTTTCTTCAATGGAACAAGACCATTCGATATTGTATTATGATATCGTTGGAAGCGAGGCACATTCAATAATGCTCCATGAAATGGGGCATATTACACAAGGCGAATTAAAAAGGATCCTGTCTGCTCTTGAGGAGGCAAAGCAAAGCCCAACTAGCATTAGGACGGAAGAATTTGAGGACATCCATGAAGCCCTTGAAGCATTTGTTATACAACGTTCCGGGATGGACGCTGGAGGCAAGATGCATACTGCAAGGTCAAGAAACGACCAAGTAGTGCTCGATATAAGAATGAAGATACGAGATGATATCAACGAAATCTGTGCAGCTCTAGCTGGCCTAGTACATGGACTAATAGAGAGAGCAAAAGAAAACAAGCAAGCTCTGATGGTAATGTATACACATCTACAACAGGCCCAGATAGGAACCTTTTCGCATTTCTTGCTGTCGTATGCCTATGCTCTCATGCGTGACATGGAGCGGCTGTATCTGACATATCATAGGATAAACCAGTCGCCGCTTGGGGCATGCGCGATAGGAGGCTCATCTATCACTATCGACAGGAAAAGAACAGCAATTCTGCTCGGCTTTGATAGTATAATAAAGAATTCTATTGATGCCACCAGCTCGCGTGATGTATTTCTAGAGTATGCTTCAGCACTTGCAATACTCACAAGCACGCTTGGAAGGATTGCAGAGGATTTCATTATATGGTCAACCACCGAATTTGGTTACATAGAGCTTGCCGAATCATATGTGTCTACCTCAAGTGCAATGCCACAGAAGAAGAACCCTGACCCCCTAGAGTTGACAAGATCAAAGTCAGCGATAGTTACTAGCAACCTCATGTCAATGCTCGGCATAGTCAAGGCCCTGCCGTCGGGCTACAGTAGAGACTTACAGGACATCAAGTCGCCATTGCTTGGAACCTCTGCTATAACCCTTGAGACAATCAAGATAATGGACTATGTAGTAAGATCATTACAGGTAAAAAAGGAACGCATGCGGAACGCTGCGAATATCAGCTATGCAATTGCAGTGGACGTAGCAGAGCAGCTTGTGATGCAAAAGAAGATACCTTTCAGGACCGCTCACAGAATAGTTGGAGCCTTGGTGAGCATAGCTGCAGGTAAGGGTAACGTATCTCTTACCAGTCTACAATTTGCTGATGCTAGTTTGGTCTTAAAAGATCATAAAGTGAATGTCAAGCCAAATGAAATAATGAAAATAATCAATGAAATGACTCCGGAAAAGTCGGTTGAAGCTCGTAAATCATCAGGGTCACCTAACCTGCTAGAACAGGAAGAGATGATAAAATCGTTGTCTCAGGGAATATCCAATTATAGCACTGGAATTCAAAAACGAACCAAGATGGTCAAAGGTTCGTTCGACAATCTTGAGAGAACCGTCAAGAATTACCTTCAGCCGTGAATGTTATCGCACTGCATAGCAATATTTTATCGAATTTCGTCACTATTCTATCTGATTTTTGGCGATTATGTAACTTAACGTACCATAATGCGTTATTTTCAATGCGATAACGTTTATATTATATCCGAAAGCAGTTATCTATTATTTAAAATGTCACTAAATTCGGAGGATCCAAATTATTATGCACATCGATATAATTGGATGGATCAAAATGAATCGGATAGGAAGATAAGGATCCTCGACAGCACTTTGAGGGAAGGCGAGCAGCATCCTGGAGTCTCATTCACGATTAAGCAGAGAATCCAGATCGCATGGATGCTTGATTCTTTTGGCGTTGACCAAATAGAAATAAGTCCTGTTGTATCGCCAGATCACCTTGAAGCAACAAAGACGATAATCAAGCAAGATCTGCGCGCAGATATCTTGGCCCATACTCGGGCGATCAAGTCCGATGTCGACATTGCAGTTGACTGCGATGCGACTTGGATTGCAACTTACATGGGGATTTCCGACATACACTTGTCCGCAAAGCTAAAGATAACACGTGAAGAGGCCAAAATAAGAGCATTAGAAGTTGCAGACTACATCAAAGCACATGGGATGAAGGCACGATTCACAATGGAAGACGCTAGCAGGACAGAGCCAGAGTTTCTCTTAGAAATGTGCAAAGAGATGAATAAACGCGGCATTGAAAGGATAAGCATACCTGATACTGTAGGCATAATGCGGCCGCGGGGAATGTATAATTTAGTAAAGATGGTATACGACAACATCGATACAACCAGGACATCTATTGATGTGCACTGCCACAACGATGTTGGTCTAGCGCTTGCAAATGCGCTGGCAGGATGCGAAGCAGGCGCTAATCAAATTCATACTACTATAGATGGCTTTGGTGAGCGCACAGGAATTCCAAGCCTAGCAGAGGCAGCAGTCGCATTAACTCTCATTTACAAGTCAAATAACAACCTAAGATTACACATGTTAAGGGACCTTTCAAAGACCATTGCGGAATATGTCGAGCTCCCGATCCCCGAATCAAAGCCTATAGTAGGTGACAGTGCATACAAGCACAAAGCCGGCACTCACCTTGCTGCGATATTACGTAATCCCTCAGCCTATGAGATCATTGAACCGAGGATCGTTGGCAACAGGCGAAAGATCGTCTTTGGTGAGCTTGCAGGCAAGAATGGTGCCGCCTACCTTTTGTCCTTGCTTGGCCTTAAAACAGGCAAAGAGGAAGCAGAAACTCTAGCTTACGGCCTAAAAGAGTTAAGGATGGGTGACATACTCGAGCTGTACCTTGACGACAGGCTGGAGAGAAAGATACTTAATGATGCTGCCGTAAAAATAAGTCCAGCAAAGGAGTAAATTAAGAGACATGGTAAAGTGTCCAGAATGTGATGCAGAAATCAAGGTACCTTCTGACTCGATAGAGGGAGAGATCGTAACCTGCCCCGATTGCGGTGCAAGCTATGAGCTTGTCAAGTCGTCGGATGGCCTTGGTATAAAACCGGCTCAAGTTGTCGGTGAGGACTGGGGCCAGTGAGGCAACAAGAAGAGCAACAACCCAATCAGACGTCACTATCGTCATCAAATCTTTCAGATAAATCGCTTATCATCCTCTACGACAGCATCAGATGGGAGGAGAAGGCTCTGTACGAAGCCGCCATAAAGAAAGGTATCAAGGTTGAAAACGTAAACTGCAAGAACCTCGCTATTGACTTGAACGACAAAAATTCAAAATACAGAGAACTCGTGGTACTCCAGCGGACCGTCAGCTACTTCAAAAATGTCCATTCTACTGCAGCGCTTCAAGGCCTTGGCGCCCGAGTCATAAACCCTTTGCATGCAGCAGTAATGTGTGGCAATAAGATGTATGCCCATATGGAGCTTGAAAAGGCTGGGATCAAGACACCAAAGGCTGTGGCAGCATTTTCAGAGGAATCCGCAATCGCGGTGCTTGATAAGGTCGGCTATCCTGCAGTGATCAAGCCTACGATAGGCAGCTGGGGTAGGCTGATCGCGCTCTTGCGAGACAAGGATGCAGCAAGAGCAGTAATAGAGGACAGAGAGCACATGTTTCCACTATATCAGGTATACTATTTTGAAGAATTTGTCAAGCGTCCGCCCCGTGACATCAGAGCAATAGTAGTAGGCGATAGGGTAGTGGCTGCAATATATCGCTATTCAGGAGAAGGCGAGTGGAAGACCAATATGGCGCTTGGTGGCCATGCTGAAAAGTGCCCTGTGACAAATGAGCTTGAAGATATCTGCCTTAAGGCTACAAATGCAATGAACGGCCGTATAGTTGGTGTCGACTTGATGGAGAGCAATAGCGAGGGCCTACTGGTGCACGAAATCAACAATACTACTGAATTTAAAAATACCGTCCGGGTTACAGGAATTGATATTCCTGGACTGATGATCGATTACGCACTTAGGCAAGGAAAGTAATTAGCAATTGGTATCATCCAGTTATGCTATAGAACTGTTAAGAAAAGCGCTGGAGCTTTATACTCCATCTAGATCAGAGGCGGCACTTGCCAATATGATAAAGGACAGATGTGTCAACGAGCTTGGCTTTGAGCAGGTCAATATCGATAACGTTGGCAACATCATTGCTACTAAAGGATCTGGCGAGCCCTGTATCCTGCTATGTGGCCATATGGACACTGTTCCTGGGCAAGTGCCAGTAAGGATAGAGGATGGCTATATCTATGGCCGTGGTGCTTCTGACGCAAAATCTCCACTGATGGCGATGCTCTTGGCAGCATCTGAATTTCCAAAACAGAGCGGCACTGTCATTTTTGCAGGAGTAGTAGACGAAGAAGGCAATGCTACAGGCATTAAGCAGCTAGTCAAAAGCAAAATAGCAATCCATTATGCGGTCTTTGGCGAACCCTCTGGAGTTGACAATATCACCATAGCGTACAAAGGCAGGCTTGAACTACGGCTGACATGTGACGTGGGCAAGAGCGCCCACGCAAGCGCACCTTGGCTCGCCAAGAACTCAATTGAGGAAATGTATGACTTTTGGAATGAGATCAAGTTAGAGATAGGCCGCGTAGGCACTGCAGAGAATAACGCCAAGTCGATAAGCTGTAGTCTCACAGAGATAACAGGGGGCTCAAGCCACAACGTGACGCCGCAAAAGTGTAAAATAACAATAGACATCAGGGTTCCAGCCATAACAAGCTGTGGTAACGTGCTCCGCACTATAGACAATGTTATTGCAAAAGTTTCGGCAAAAAAGGGGATCAAGGCAACCTATAGGATAGAGGACAAGACAGAGCCCTTTGAAGCCGATCACACGTCGCCGCTTGTCAGAGCACTTCTGCTCGCAGTTCTCGATGTGCGCAGCAAACGACCTTTGCTTTTGCGCAAGACGGGTACAGGTGATATGAACGTACTTGGACACAGCTTCAAGATACCTGTTATCACATATGGGCCGGGTGATGCTCATGCATCGCATACCGCCGACGAACGGGTCAATATTGACGAATATGTGGCTAGCATAGAAGTGTATAAAAGAGCTCTTTTTCACCTTTCGCGTCTACATCATCTGAACAAGAGGAAGACGAAAAATAAGGAGTAATATATAGCCGGCGACTGCCTCCATGCTCCATGCTATGGTTTGTAGGGACTGGTATCAATGGCTACCGTGGATTAAGTATTGCCGCACTTGAAGTCTTAAAAAAATGCGACATTGTCTATATTGAAAGGTTCACCAGTGCCCTTTCTGAAGTCGACATACAGGGCCTGAACTCTTTACTTCAAATGCACACCAAACCCGTGCAGAGGTGGTTTGTAGAAGACGGCAGGGATCTCCTAGAAGAAGCCAGAAGCAAAGATGTGGCGCTTGTAACTTATGGCGATCCCCTTATTGCCACGACGCACAGCGAGCTTTACTCAAGAGCTGCCAAAAACTCAATCAAGACTGCAATTCTTCATTCCGCGTCAGGGATCACCTCCATAATTGGCGAGAGTGGACTGCACGTTTACAAGTTTGGCAGGATGACTACAATGATGTCTGAGCTTCACTCAGCGGTCACTGTCTATAACACTATTTTTCAAAACCTGCTTTCTGGAAGTCATACGCTGATCTTGACAGAGTACAGTCATAATGATGAAAACAAAGAGCCATTCTTCCTTGATCCATCATCTGTGTTTAAGATGCTACTAGATGCGGAACAAGCTCATAAGCACGAGATCTTTTCGGGCGACACCTTTTCAGTGGTTGCCTCCAGAGTAGGGATGCAAGATCAAAAGATCATATCAGGCAAAGTCAAGTCGCTCATGAAGGTGGAATTTGGGATCGGTCCGCACTCCGTGATTGTAACAGGTGCGTTGCACTTTACCGAGACACAAGCGCTTGCTTCAGTTACGCAAAACATTGATGAGCCAACTGACAATTCTCAAAGCATTAATCGAATTGAAGCCCAAATGGTGGAGCGCTATGTTCCGAAAGCTAAACAAGCGGTCCAGGAGATGCGCAAGCTTATCCGTGATAGCACAGGCAGTAACAAGGGGATATTTGAAACGCTTGAAAATGCCGAATGCTATATTATAGATGCTGAAGGATTCCTTCGGCAAGGCAAGTTTGAGCTAGCGGTATTGAGTATCGGCTACGCTGAAGGGCTAATAGATGCACTGCGTTACCAAAAGGGAATAAATCCTTGGAATACCCCATCTTGATAAGCAGACATACATACATGTATATATATATAAAAAAGTAAACGTCGACAGGCATGTCAAGCGTGCAGGAAGAAGGGTTTAAACTGCTCACTGAAGGTAAGATCCAAGAGTTTAACTCTTGGAGGATGACGGCCAACAATCTGAGAGTCAAACTGGACTTTAGCGATAGAGACTTCTCCGGCAAGGATATATCTGGTGCTTTTCTAAATGGTGTAATTGCGGACAGGGCAAAATTTGTCAACGTGAACCTAACTCGTGCAAATCTAGTTCAGGCAAGCCTAAATGGCGCAGACTTTCAAGGCGCCAACCTTAGTGAAACGCTCCTACTCTATGCAGAAATGAAAGAAGCTCGTCTTACAAACGCCAACTTAATCAAAGCAAATCTGATGTGGGCCAATTTACAGGATGCGGACTTGACAGGAAGCAAGATGCTGCAAACGATATTTGTTGAAGCAAATCTTCAAAATGCCAAGGTTGGAGGTATTGATAAGGCTGGAGCATACATAAAGTACGCCAAGTTGGAAGGGACTTCTTTGTTTGAGCAGAAGATTGTCGGACAGCAGCATCCGTAAAAAGATTTTTTTCTGAAATTTTTTATCAAACATATATTGCATTCTTGCTAACTGGTCATGGCTTGAGATGCTACATTATGTCCTTTTCATCTGGTCAACTAAATTTCCAAAGGTTTATTAATTATCAAAGATTCTTTTTTCTTAGGTATGGCGCAAACCCCTCCTGCAATTGGAGGAAAGGTATCGCGGCGCGACTTTCTAAAATTGATGGCTGCCGCTGGTACTGTCATGACCTTTACGCCGTTTGTTGATTGGGGCAAGTTCTTGCCAAACCCTGTTAGCAGCCAGGGTGAGAGGGCTAAGGCAGAGCTTGCCGATGGCACAGTTGCCAACATTAATACCTTTCAGGTTAATCATTCCGAAGTAATCATATATCCTAAGAGCGATGATCCTGTGCTGAACGAGGAAGCATTCCGCACATGGCAGTTGATAAGGCTGCCCGCGGAACTTGGCGGCGACAGAAACGATGTTTCTGCTTTTAGAGCATACAGCATGATCTGCCTGCACCTCTGGTGCCTGTGGAAATACTGGCCTGAGGAAGGTAGAAAGAGGGGTGAGTGCCCTTGTCACGGAAGCTTGTATGACCCACTGACGGGGCTATCCTTTGCAGGCCCCGCATCATTGCAGGGACCACCTTCAAATGTACTTCCAAAACTTGACCTTGAACTTGATTCTAACGGAGATATATTGATACTGCCCCCTACGTGGGACCCTAATGCAAATGGAATAGTTGGATATGGGCGCTACCTTAACGTATGAAAACAGCTTTGTAAGGTTCGTCCGGTGGGTATACGCCGGAGTAGATCGAACCATATTCATGGGGTTGAAGTTTACCTTCCCCGGAAGGTTCGTTAGCCCACTTGGTTTCCTTGGCATGCTAACTTTTATCATGTTTATTATACTTGGTATCACTGGCGCGCTGCTTATGCTGTGGTACGAACCCATTCTTGACAGGGCATGGAGCAGCGTCGAGAACATAAACGATACCATCCCCTATGGTTTCCACATACGCAACATCCATTATCATGCATCAAACGCGATGGTCATGTTGGCGCTTCTGCATATGTACTATCAGTATTTCAGCGGCCGTTACAAAATTCGAAACGAGATACTGTGGGTTACAGGCGTCATACTTGGTGTCTTGACGATTCTTGAAGCATTCACGGGCTATGATATCATCTTTAGTGAGCGCGCAGAGCTTGCAATCTCTATTGCCGCATCACTAACCAACTCAATACCTGTGCTAGGACCTCAGATGAGAGAAGCGTTCTTTGGCGCAGGCTTTCACGATTTCATCCTAAGATTCTATGCCTTCCATGTATTCCTGCTGCCTATAGCGATGCTTGGGCTCATGGTGGTTCACTTCCCACGGTTCCTCGTATTTGACGTGCCTATGGTTATGGCAGTCTCAGGCGCAGTTATGCTGACAGGCGGGGTGTTCCCTGTAGGTCTTGGGCTGCCGTTTGAACCTGAAGTGCCGCCTGGCCTCACAGTTCCGGAGTGGTATCTTACCGGGCTTTACGCGTTTCTGCGTACCATGTATGACAAGTTTGTCACTGGTGTCGCCTGGCCAGGACTGTTCATATTTGCGCTACTGATTATTCCGTTTATAGACAAGTACAAGAAATTCTCTTGGAAGGATAGACCGATCATCACGGCGATAGGCATCACTAGCCTTGCACAGATCATTGTCACCACATACTGGGGATTCTATATTGACCCTGATAGAAATAAGGCGCTGCTTGAAAGATTGGTAATTGATCCTATATTCTTTTACGTAGTTATGATATTGCTCGTCCCGCTATCGTTTGGGTTTACCTACATGATAATTAAACTGGCCAAGAATGCAGAAGCAAATGCCAAGCTTCAGCCCAAGAAGGCGCCCAAGAGTGCAATAAATATCTCGCAAAAATGGCTTTACGTTTTGTTTATAACGCTCCTTGCTTTCCAAGTCTATCTCAACATCTCAGCATATTATGCTGTACTTCAGGGAATGAAGAACTATTCGCTCTTTATAATAGGGATAATTATGCTGGTCTTTGCAGCAATGTTCCACGTCTACAGGTACGGCAGAGCACGTGCAAAGGCACCGCCACCTAGGCCTGTCCCACCGACTCCATCTAGGCCAGCAGCTGCACCCGCTCCGGCTAAGCCTATACCCGCAACCACCGCAGGTGAGCCACAAAAGCCAATGGCAGCTCCACCTGCTGTGACTGCAAGAGTTAGTTCAGAACAGATGGCGCAGCTCGCCCAGCAACAACAACAGCAGCAACAAAAGCATGCAGCATCAGGAGGAGGAGGTGGCGACGGCAGTACCAAGACTGGACAGACATTTGATCGTGCTCAACCTACACCAGATGCTAGCAAAGAGAGCCAAGACAAAAAGACTCTCTAACAAACAAGCTTTATATGTGAAAATCTTAGATCTCTAAGATCGGGTTATATGGTAAACCACGCCGGTGGCATCAGCGTCATCACTTTTGTTGTTGCAGTTGCTATAAGCATGGGTTACTACCAGTTTGTCTACATTCCACAGGCCAACGCGAGACCTACCCTTCCAGAAGAGGTGCTTAATCCTCCGGAGGTGACAGAAGTGGGTATTGCAGAAGGTGCCGCTCTGCCAACTAATGGCCAATTTTTTGTTCCAAGAGACGCGCGGGGAACAATAGGAATATCAAATAAGGTAGTATGGACCAACGATGACATAACTGGCCACACCGTAACTACAGACGATGGTTATACCGATCTTATTAATGGAGCTTTTGACTCAACTCAGCAGCTAGGTGCAATTCTGCTGCCTGGTGAAACATTCGAATTTACATTCACGCAAGTTGGCGAATACCCATACCATTGCGAACCCCATCCACACATGCAAGCTAGCGTCGAAATCGTAGAGAGCTTCGCTTAAGCTTTTATTATTTTTGTATAGGCGATGTCGCTTACCACTTCTTTATGCTCTTGTATTATCGACACGCGGAATTTAACGTTCGAGTATTCACCTTCAGTAGGAACGTGGTTAGTAACGGCAGTGAAACTGATGGTATCACTACCGCCAAGCTCTGACTTAAAGATTGACAGTCGTGCATAAGGATGTTTGATGTTTTTCCCATTGAGGCTAGTGTAGGAGAATACATCACTGGAGTTCTCTATTTGAGAGTTTACTACTATACTGTCAAATCTCCCACGGTAATTGATGACCACGGTGCCATGGAGGTCATTCCCTGCTGCTATGGAATTTTCAGCCAGAGAAATTGAGATATCTTTTTGTGCGCTCAAGTAGATAACAAGATGTCATGACGGCAGATTTAAACCAATTTGAGGGGAAAGTCTTTTTATTATGAAATTTTTGGTTAACAAATCGAAAGGTGGATGTTATATACCATCAGTTCATTATAGAAGGATATATAGCGCTTATCCCTTTTGCTGATGCAGACAAGATCTTTTAACAAATAGAGGCAGTAGTTGTGACTGATGTTGGAAATGCGATGCTTGAGAAGTAGAATATGTGCATCAAGCGCCAGGCTTTAGTTTGCTTGCCATTCTGCGTCTTGCATCGACTACCTTGATGTGTGAGTGCAGAAGATCCTTATAGCTGTCCAACAACTTTATCTGCTCGTTGTAGCGTTCTTTACGGATCTCAGTCATTGTCTCTTCAAAGAGACCGACTAAGAAATTGATATTGTCTCCTAAGGATTGAATATTTTTTGAATCAGCTGTAGCAGCAATGTTGATTGTCTGTTCTTTTAGCCGTTTTCCTGTTCCCTTTGCAGAATCTTTTGCCTCTTTGATGGCCGTGGCAATAAGTTCTTTCAGAGATTCTCCCGCCTTCCTGGCTTCGTCAGAAACTGATATTATATCTTCTTCTTTTTGAGTTTGAGAAGAAGGGACTATTGTCTGACTATCAGAAGTAATGGAACCTACCATTGGTGACGGTGCTACTCCAGGGGGAGTAATATCTTTGTCAGCAACGACTGTGTTCGTGGAAATGGCAGCGGTAGTGGTCATCGTCGTTGTCGCTCCTGCCTCAGATCCATGCCGGGGAGAATGTAGTTGCGCTTGTGATTTTTCCCTTTGCTGCTGCTTGCGAGTAGCAGTAGCAGTAATAACACTTGTTTTTGATCTTGTGTCTTGTCCTAAAAACGTACTTTTTTGTAGTGATTTAGGCCTTCTTCTATAAATGGTGGCAGCAACTAACACTGTAGCTAAAGGAATTGCAGCTAAAGATGATGCTACTATTAGTG
>JAICPK010000005.1 GCA_025929855.1 Nitrososphaera sp. | reverse complement strand
CAAGAGATTAGAATTGCACCAGATTGCAATATTTTTCGTAGCGGTCCTCTATGTCATCCTTTGTTATCGACAGGAGGCGCTTGATTCCAAAGTCTTCAACAGCAAATGAGCCCATTACATTGCCGTAGATCACCGCCTCCTTCATTGTGGAGAAATCCGTCACGCCCTTGCGAGCAATGTGACCGAGAAAGCCACCTGCAAAGGAGTCACCGGCTCCGGTGGGGTCGACTATTTCGTCAAGAAAAAATGCTGCCGCTGGAAATACCAGCCCCTCTTTAGTAAATAGGATGGCACCATTCTCACCCTTTTTGATTATCGCAAATTTCGATCCCCACGACATTATCTTTTTGGCGCATTTTGCAAGGTTAGCCTCCTTGCACAAGAGTCTTGCCTCATTGTCATTTATCACTACTCCGTCTGTCATCTCTATCATCTTGACTACGTCGTCACGGCTCCCATTTATCCAGAATTCTATAGTGTCACAGACTACAAGTCTAGGCTTCTGAAAATGCCGCAGAATCTTGATGTTCTGCTTTGGGTCATTGTTTGCAAGATATACGTAATCAGACTTTATATATTCTTCAGGTATGACAGGATCAAAGCCGGCTATGGCTCCAAGCTCAGTCTTATTAGTAGTCCTGTTTGACAGATCGTAATCAAATGAAGAGTCATAATGGAAAGTCTTGCTCCCCTGTATGATGATGATCCCCTTTGTATCTATACCCTTTGAGCTGAGTGCCCTTATATGTTCAGCTGGCATATCTGACCCTATTGCCGCCACTATAGAGGTGGGGGCAAACATGCTTGAGGAAACAGAGGCAAAGGTGGCAGCACCGCCTAGTATTCTGGTCTCTGTCCGAAAAGGAGTACGTGTTGTGTCTAGTGCCACTGTGCCAAAGACCGTCAGCAACGCCTATTTGGTAGCCAACATAATTTCACTATTAAATGCTTGCAGGCATCATTAAATAGCAAAGAACGTAATCACATATTTGCTTGCGGCTAGTCGTTGCGATCACCGGCGCTTCTGGTGTCATTTATGGTATAAGGACACTTGAGGTACTCAAGGGACTGAAAATTGATACACATCTTATTATCACAGAATGGGGCGCCAGGAACATAAAGATAGAGACTGACAGCACAGTCGACTATGTTAAGTCGCTTGCGACGAAGTATTATGAAGACGACAATATGGCCGCACCTGTTTCAAGTGGCTCATTCAAAGTCGACGGCATGATTGTCATTCCCTGTAGCACTAAAACACTAGCTAGTATTGCAAATGCCCTTGACGACAGCTTAGTCTCAAGAGCAGCAGGCGTTTGCATAAAGGAACAGCGTAAGCTTGTTCTGGTGCCAAGGGAAACACCGCTGTCAAAGATACACCTAAAAAATATGACCAAGCTTGCAAGTACCAGCGCAGTAATTCTGCCCGCTATGCCAGGATTTTACCACAGGCCAAAGACAATGGATGATCTGATAAACCATCTGGTAGGTAAGGTGCTTGATCAATTCAATATCGACCACAATCTTTTCAAACGTTGGAGTGGAGGCTAGTAAAGAGAAAAAATAAGAAAGCAGGACATAAGAATTCCAAATTCCAAATCTTACACCACTAGCTAGTTTAAGATATAGCAGTATATAGGTGAATAGGCATGCATAGATCATATCAAAAAGAATGCAAACTAATCATTGACTTATAGCCCTATCATGCTTACATCAAGAGTCAGAGAACTTAATTTCATCATGACTTTCTTCCCACAGGCGCATCTTGTCTATCTTGTCTTTCCTCTTTGCACCCTGCAGCATATTGTAGACAGTTTTGTGCATGCTACCCTTGGCGAGCATGGAAATTGCTTCAGTTGTTAGCTTTATCTCCCTAAAGTTACCGATAAGGCATACAGTATGGCCATAGACAGATACATATGAGCCGCTCAACTCTTCAATCATTCGACGCGCCTTGCCTCCTTCGCCGATTATCCTGCCCTTGATGCGCTCAAGGGCGTTTGGAGACTTGCCGGTGTAGTCATGCAAATCGATCTGCTGGAATATTAACTCCTCATCCTCAAAGAGCAGATAAGCTCGCTGTGGAGAGAATCCTCTTGAAATTGCGGTTATTACTTCGATCGCCCGAAAAGCTTCCAAACGATCAGCGGAGCTGTTGCCTATTATCATAGTATCGCCAGTCTCGCTATCGATCTCGATTTTGACGCCGCATCTTTCTTCAATTTGCTGCTTTACTTTTCCGGCTTTGCCAATCAGGACACCTATCCTCTCCTTTGGGATCTTGACCGTATGCTGGAAGCTCATTATTTTGTATCACCCCTAATCTTTTCTACTGTTTGAGCAGTGTTGAGGACCTCAATTCCTCGTTTTTCAAAGAACCTGTTCATGTTCATGACATCACGCAATAAAAATTGTTTGGAATTTGGGTGTTGAATGTCGATAGCAGATCCAAAATCAAACAACATGATACCTACGTCTGTCTTGAAAATGTTGTACTCTGACAAGTCAGCATGCACCAATTTGGCTTTTTGATACAGCATAGTCATTTGCTCGATCACCTGCTGATAGTCGTTCAATGTGATCTCTTCTGTATTTATTAGTGCCGGCACAGGATTACCTTCGCTGTCACTTACAAACTCCATTACAAGCACATTCTTCTTGACTGCTATCGGCAGAGGTACCCTTACTCCGACAGCATGAGCTGTATGCATGTTCTTGAACTCCTTTCGAGCCCATGTCATTATAAGGCTGCGAGATCCCGGCTTTAAGTCAGAAAATCTAGGATCACCAGCGATGTATTGCAGCCGCTTTTTGAACTCGGCACTTACTGTGAGATATATTTTGGCTATTCGAAGTGAGCCATCTGGTGCAACTGCAAGATATACTTTAGACTCTTTACCTGCAGCAAGTGAGCTCTTTATATACTGTATAACGCCATCGCTCCTCAGTTCGTTTATCGCCATAAGGGTAGGCAGGTCAAATACATTATCAAAAACGTCGTAATCTTCAGACATCTTGTTTAGAAATCTACTTTTGCGTTCATATTTTGAGAGCCATCTATCAGCTCGATCTGCGGCCTTGCGCTTCTCCTCTCTCGGCAGCTGCTCGTCAGGCTCTTCTTCTGACAACAAGCAAAAGCTAGTGCTCTTTAATTATATGTGTAATGCTAGGCAGGCAATGATATTCAAATTAAAAACATAAAGCACAAAGTAACAGTCTCATCTTCCCTCTCCATTCACAGGAGTGCTTCCCGAAATTCTGCACATGATACAAAACCATGGAAGGCAAAGGCAGACATAATGTAAGACTTCTGTTTGAAATGAAGAGGCAAAGAAGAACAAGCAAAAGACACACTAATTGATATAGAAAACAAAAATCGATAAACAGATATGGCTGTAATCAAGCACTTGCCCTTTTAGATATTAGAACATTCTCTATTATGTTGATTTTGCATTCGAAATAGAGATTTTTTCATCGGTGTTGAAATTTGTAGATCATGAGAAAAGGCACACCACCAATCTTTCTTATACTAACCTCTTTTGCCAGTTTCATCTCAATTGCTTGTTTTATTATCCTATTGCCTACAAGGTTTGCAATATCGCATTTCTGGAGAAGGAGCCGGGCATATGTCTGCTCGATCACTTCCTGTTGGTAATACTCCTTTGTAAGGTGAACTACAAGGCCATTCTGCTCCAGTTTTGTCCCAATCAAGTCGATATCGCAGATGTCGACCATCATTGAGCCCTGGTATCGCATAGTTCTCGCTGCATAATATGACAACTGTCGCTAATTGGCAGCACAACATAATGAGGGTTTTGCTATCATCATTAGATGTAGGTTTCAATCTTGATGTCAAATGATCCGTCCTCCCGCTTCTTGCGGTTGGGGACAAACCCAAGTGGACTCAGGATCGAAATGACTGCATTGACGGTTCCAGGGTAGCCGCATATGTGGAAGAAAGAATTTTCAGGAGTAACTTTTTCGCCAACTGCTTTTTCAAGTTGAGATTTGCAACCGTCTTTGCCTTCAAGTAAGGTCTCTACTCTACCTACATTTCCCCGCCAATCACGCGATAGCTCATGGTCCGGTCTGCTTACAGTTGTCAAGTACTTGAAATTCGCATCGCTTGCAGACAGGTTCTTAAGCATGTCGCAATAGCCAAGTTCCTGGACGTATTTTGCTCCATGAAGCAGTACTATTTCTCTCTTTGAATTATTATTTTTCAAATGTAGGACATAGCTGATAAAAGGCGCAAGACCTGTTCCTGATGCAACCAATACTAGTCGTCTTGTATCGGGAGCCCCATCGGCCTTTTTGTCCTCAAGGGTAAACGCGCCAGCAGGGTTGCGCCAGTAAATGAGATCACCTTCAAACATTTTGAAAAGGGTGCTTGTAAACCCGCTCAATACGTGTTCTGATGCAGACTTTATGTAAAACTCGAAGTACCTCTTTTCTTCAGGAGGCGACGATAGTGAGTACGGCCTGTATGTTATGTTGTGATGACCATTCAGTTTAAGCCCAAGTGCCACGAATTGGCCAGCTTTGAAGTCAGGCACGGGTCTTCCATCAGCCGGCTGCACCCTAATTATTGCAAGATCTGGAGTCAGGTTCTTGCGATAGTTTATCGTGCCTATATGAGGTGGCGCGTGTTCACCTAGACTCATATTTACAATGTCTAGGGATAGAGTATATGTTGATATCCTTTTTATTAGAGCAGACTAGAGTTATGCTGGTTTGGCGAGCAAGAAGGGCGTAGCCATAACAGCAGTCATTGCAGCAGCAATAGTTGGATCGAGTTTTCTGATATGGCTGATACCCCAGAGTAGTCCTGGCAACATGACTGAGCTCCCCCGTGACGACAATAGTATTATTTCTGGTGTGTATTCTCATCATCAAAGCCTTGCAGTCAACATTGAGTCAAAGTTTGAGCAATGGAAAAGTGGTGAGGTGACCTCTAGTGACATGCTGAGTCAGATAAGCCTTAATCGGTCAGATATACAGAATATGCGACAGCAGCTTGATAGCGCCTCGCCGGCTCAAGAATGGCAACAAAGCTTTGACTTCTACATTCAGGCACTTGACAGCTTTCTAGCATACCTTGATCTCATGCAAACAATCCTTGAAGGGAATGACGGAATGCCTGATTCCAATGTTAGATTAGATGACCTAAAGCAAGAATGGGAAGGCTATGTCAACAACTCGATAAATGCTGTGCCTATCTAGCTCACGACATCAAGAATCGAGTTGATCCTTGCGTCTGTCTTGAATGCGCTAGTATTCAGTGCAGTCTTTGACGCGACGAAGCCGGCTGCATGCAGCTTTTCAATTATCCTTTGCACTGAATGTGTGTTTGATTTGAGCTTTGATGAAATTTCATCAGCCCGGAAATAATAAGGTATTTCGCTTGCTTCTTCTAAGGCCGCTTCCAGCACCTTTTTGCACTGTCTATCTGGGTCTTGCTCTAACATTTTCTTAACAAATTCTTTGTCATACAGTGACCCTGTCCACAGCTGGCCTGCGACAGCCAAGCCGGTATTGCACAGCTCGCATTTACCCTTTCCATATTCTTTAGTATTGAAACGGTGGCCGCACTGAAAGCAGTGCATCACATAGCTGATGCTGTTATAAACCTCATTTGCTTGACTGCTGCTGACTGATACCTTCGCATAGACACGAAGGTAGTGCTTCGTGGCATGTACAAATACTGGTTTGATCGCAAGTTCAAGCCTTGAGGCGGTCAACGCGGTCAGTGAAAGCAGCAGCCGGATCGCAGTTTCATTGCCATAGCTATTGTTGAGCGGCCTTCCATAATAGCGGCGCAGACACACCTTAGGGTAAATGCCCCACAAGACTGCGGTATCTGTCGCAGTTATCGAGACAAGCCCGCCATCGAGTACAGACCGCAGTACACAGTCTACATGCCTAGCGGGAGTTCCGAAAGGGTCTAGGTCAACTATAGAATAGCGGTCACCGTCCTTGTCGCCTTTTAGAAGGAACTTGCATACCTCCTCAATTGAGAAATGGCAGCGGCCGGTTACAGAATTAAGCGCAGCGGCCTCTTTAGCAGCTTCTATTGCAACAGAGTTAATATCATTGCAGTAAACCTGCTCTACTTCCGGGACCTCGACTGCAACCCTAAGAGCGCGTGCCCCAATACCGGCGAACGAATCTGCAAATGTCTTTTTTCCAGATGATGCTACAAAAGCACTGTAGGCCAGTATCGAGAGGTCGCGGTTAAGCTTTGCAGCAGGATTGAAGAAAGCAGGCATCTTCGAAGGAACTTTGGCGGTAAGTGAGGATTTTGGAACCATAAGTATCGTTCTACCCTCAACCGTCCTAACAAATTCTGCCATATTACAGCTCTGCAATAGCACGCTATTTATAACAGCAGAAAAAACGGCATTCTCGTTTTGTAAACATAAGCAACAATATAAAGACCCACGTACAAGTATATCAGTCGACAATTTTGTTATGTCAAGGTAACAGTATTCTGGTTGGTGGTGTTGACGAGGCAGGCCGCGGCTCTATTGTTGGACCCCTTGTTGTTGCAGGGATCGGTATCCGCGAATCAAAGATTGCTCTTTTGCGCAAGATGGGTGTCAAGGATTCCAAGGCTCTAAATCCCAAATCGCGTGCTAGGCTTTTTGACGAAATAATGAAGGTAATCGACTCGGTTTGCATCTACAAGATAGACCCTGTCGAAGTCGATGGCAGCGTATCACTTAAGGGACTCAACAGGCTTGAAGCAAAAGTTATGGCCAGTGTGATCAACAATATTGGAGTAGACGAAGTCTATGTTGACTGCTGCGATGTCAACCCTCAGAGATATAGAGAGTACATGGAATGTCACCTTACATGCAAGCCAAGGTTATACTCTATGCACCACGCAGATGTAATTAATATGGTTGTATCGGCTGCATCGATAATTGCCAAGATAACAAGGGACCAAGAGATCCAACATATATGTAGCGAGTATGGAAGTATAGGCAGCGGCTATCCTTCGGATGAGCGCACAATGCGGTTTATCCGAGATTGGGTAGCCAAGAATGGTTCTGCGCCGGAGTTTACAAGAAAGTCGTGGAAGCCTCTTCGGATTATGCTTGATGACATAATTCACTGCAGGCTCTAAGACTTGTAGATGCAATATATCATGCCGTGATCCCTGTCAAAAGGCTCGAGGTTAATTATCTGATCTATCTGAAAACCACTCTCTTTGAGCTTAGTTGCCTCCTGTGCCACTACCGCTCGCGGATCCATGGTCACATCTATGCTCCTTGTCTTGACTACCAACAGCATTATACCTCCTGTCTTCAAATACATCAAGCAATTTGCTATCGCAATGTCTGTCTGGTCAGGCTGCGCAATGTCGCAGTAGACGACATCTATTTTGCCGAATACTGCAAAATATGAGTGCGGTTTTCTTGCATCTTCAAGTATTGGAAGTACATTCTTGCGCTTTGAAGCAACATTTTCAATGAGTTCTCTTGCAACCCTTGTCGCTGGCTCAACTGCAAAGACTAGGCCCGACAGCCCGACGATATCAGATACATGGCTCACAGTTGTCCCAGTAGATGCGCCAAGGTACAGTACTTTGCTGCCATTCTTTATTGGCATATTCTTCATTCCCTTTTTGAGTGCAGCAGCAAGTTTGCTTCTAAAAGGATCCCAAATCCTGTATTCCTCGCCCTCATATTTTACTAGCTTTTCTCCATAGATATTGTGTCCCTTTACTAGATTGAGGGTGGCGGTATTTTTCTCGCCATTTATAGAAATCCATCTAATAGCGTCGTCGCTTTCCAAATCTCTTTCTTCTGTCCTTCTTCTTTCTCTTATCATGTTTATCTCTTGTCACATCACGGCCAGTTCTATACTGCTGCTGACGCTGAATGTGCTCCTTGTATTTCCTGTCCCGCTCCTTCTCAGGCATTGGCTCCCGGTATTTCTCTCGTATTTCATCGATGCGGATTTTCAACTTATTATAAACGGTGTTGTCCTTGCCGCTGTGGCGGTAATAGTCGATTCTCGCTGCTATTGCGACCTTTGATGCGACTGCTCTTGCTATCTTGCCTCGCTGCCACTTGGGCGCAGAATGAATGAGGGGATGCTGGAACAGCAACCCATGCTTCGGCGGCCTGGCACCTGTCTTAAGAGCACGGAAGAGCGCCTTTTCGGCACCCAGTATCTGGATTGTACTCGCAGGCAACGCTGCAAGTCGGGCCAAACTGCCTGCCTTAGAGATTATCCTTGCGCCCACCGCCGCAGTTAGTAATTCTTTGACGTTCGGAGCCACAGTTTCCATTGCAGCTTCAATGTGGTCTGCAAGCACCCTGCGTAGATCCGACTGTGCAATGACCTCATCTGCAAGCCGTTTGACAATTGCAAGGTTTTCCGGAGTCATGTCGCCACCTTTGCTGCGCTTTGCTGCATCAAGTATAACTTCAACCTTTTTGTCCTGCAAGCCAATGCCTTGTAAAATTTCTACAACGATATTCTCTCGCAAACCAGCTTTGCTTACGATCTCAGAGTACATAACAAGGTTTGATAGAAGATTATCAAGCTCTGGAAAATGGAGCCCGTACCACTCTCTCATTCTTGCACCCACTGTGTTGATTATCTTGTCAAGCTCATCTAGTGCATTGATTGACTGGATGATATGAAGATCGAGCTTCTCGGATGCCTCCTTTACTCTTGACGATGAGAGGTTTATGGCAAATTCTCGCAGGGCTTGCATTGCATCCTGCTCATTGTTGGCAAAGCCGGCCTTTACTATAAGAGTTGGCTTGCTGTTTTGGATATATTGCTGCTGATCCTCTGGCATCAGCTGACTATTCAAGCCGGCCTGTCGTAGTACGGAGACAATGCTTGCATCATTTGTTGATACAGGCTCAAATGAACGTAATTTTTCAATAAACCATCTTATTTCATCAAGGTTCACTCCGCTCTTGAGCAGCCTATAAGACCGTATTGCATTATCGAACTTTTTTGACACTAGGAGGCTACCACCTTGGTCAAATGCGGCCATACCAAGTTCCAACAGAACCACCGAGCAGGTGTCGTTTCCCATTTGAGAACCTACAACAATTAGCTAATAAAAAATGTTAGCATTATTAAACAAACATGCATAGTGATACCTACATAATGGGTCTAACAGACGGCGATAGGAAGGAACTGGAATCGCTTATCAAGGCAGCTACTCGCGACCCAAAGATGCCAGTAGGGCTTGCTCGCAAGATGGTGCCAAATCAGGGCAACATCGAGGATTTTGCATACGGCCTTCTCTCCGGCATGGTTATGGGCAATTTTATCACACAATTTCAGAATAGGAATGGGAGGCAACTTGACAAGGATGAAATAATAGATCTTTTGTCGATAATGATGTCGGAGATGCCACGACTTCGTATGTCAATAATGGAAGAATTTGACATGCGTTAGAGTGTAAAAGTTTATCTAACGAGTGGCATGATTACTTTCTCCATTGCTAGATAAGGATAAGTCAAGGCTGCCCGTTGCCATTAAGGATGTTATAATCATTGGCATCGGTGTTATTGTAGTCTGGCTTGGCATTTGGTTTGCGTTTGGGGCTAACCCGTTTTACGTTGTCTCAAGCGGTAGCATGGAGCCTGTGCTCAAAGTCAATGACGTTCTTATTGTCAGAGATGGCGGGTCTTGGGAGGATCTCACGATAGGTGACATCATCGTATTCGATAGGCCGGAAGGTGGTGACAGGGTCATAGTCCACCGTATAGTTGATATTGATGTTGACAGCGACAGCGACAGGGTGGTTAGGACAAGGGGAGATGCCAATCCTGCATCGATACCAGGTACCGACTACCCCATTAGGCAGGATGATTATATCGGCAAAGTGATCTATGTCATTCCCGGCATCGGTATAATAACAAAAGTAATCAGTCCACCTGTCAACTATATCATAATTGCGATCATCCTTGCGATCTTGTTCTTTAATAGGCTTGGCAAAAAGAACAACAGCGACAAGGATGCAGCGCCTGCTGCAGCTGACAGTTCCGACAAGCCGCCGCCGACATGAAGTCCAAGACTGAATACCTTATATTTAACACGTCAACTCGGCGTGCATTTATTAATATCACACCACAGGTTGCAAATATAGTGACAGAAAGTGACATCAAAGAGGGCCTCTGTCTTGTCAATGCAATGCACATCTCTGCTAGCGTCTTTATCAATGATGATGAAAGCGGCTTGCATCAGGATTTTGATAGATGGCTGGAGAAGCTTGTGCCCTATTCCCCGGAAAGCTATATGCACAATTGTACAGGCGAGGATAACGCTGATGCTCATCTGAAGCGACAGATAATGGGGCGCGAGGTGGTAGTAGCAATAACAAAAGGCAAGCTTGATTTTGGGCCATGGGAGCAAATATTTTATGGCGAGTTTGATGGCAAGCGACAAAAGCGAGTGCTAATAAAGATAATCGGCGAATAGTCACCACCAGCAGATAGGAAACGGCATATCTTTGAAGCTAAATCTAAATTTTATTTATATCCTTGATGTACCAATTTTTGGCCGAAAATTGTAGCAAGCAGGTATATATATAGCGCCTTTATAAAGGCGCATATGCCGCAGACCAAGCCAATTGTAAGCATTGAGAATGTGGTAGCTTCTGCTACAGTGAACCAGACTGTCAACCTCAACCTAATTACTCAGATATTTCCAGATGTGGAATATCATCCTGATCAGTTCCCCGGCTTGGTTTTTAGGCTGAGATCACCTAAGACTGCGACTTTGATATTTAGCTCTGGCAAGATGGTCTGCACAGGCGCCAAGTCTGAAAAGATGGCAATTCAGGCTGTCAAGAGCGTTGTTTTGAAGCTTAAAAAGGGAGGAATACCCCTTGAGCATGAACCCCAGATCGAGATCCAAAATATAGTGGCATCGGCAAGCCTTGGAGGTAAGATCCACTTAGAGCTTGCCGCAAGAGTGCTGCCGAGGAGTATGTATGAGCCCGAGCAGTTCCCGGGTCTTATTCACAGAATGCTGGATCCCAAGACTGTCATACTGCTGTTTGCATCCGGCAAGCTGGTGTGTACAGGTGCGAAGAAAGAAAGTGAAGTATATCGAGCTGTGCATAACCTACACACACTATTGGAAGAGAAGAACCTAATGATCTATGAGGGTTAGTTAGTCTATTTCATACTCTCCCTGTGTAACCATTTGTTTCAGTACCGATTCCAGTGCATTTTCGTCTATTAAGCCGGCCTTGTACAAAGCGTTTACAATGTCGTTGATGCCTGTCACTGCGCTCAGTTTTACCCCCATCTTCTTTAATTTGTCTTCCGCACCTTCGTGTCGGTCTACAAGTGCCACTACATCTTCCACGATACCGCTGTTCGCCCGTATTATTTCGACTGCACTGCTAAGAGAGGTACCGGTCGTTGCAACATCATCTACAATAATAATTTTTGAACCCGGTTCTAAGAAGCCTTCAATCATTTTGTTGATGCCATAGGCTTTAGGCTCCTTTCTGACATAAATGAAGGGTTTGTTCATTTCATAGGCTAAGGCAGAGCCAAACACAAGTCCAGAGGTGGGCACCGAGGCAAAGGTATCAAACCGACCTATCTTTTCTGCTACCATGTCTTTCAATGCACTTATCCCCAGCCGAAAATATCCCGGGAAGCTAGGCAGCACTCGCAGGTCTATGTAGTAAGCACTCTGCTTGCCGCTTGCAAGAGTGAACACACCAAACCTCAGAGAGTTGCTCTTGAGTAGAAAGGATGCAAACTGAAGCACAAAGTCCTTGGGCGGTATTGACACATCGTACATGTAAAAAAAGGATTTATTTTAACCCTTCATAACACAGAGACTTTATGCCAGAGATTTGGCTAAGATATGGCACTACCGATGTAGTGCTTGACATCAAGTTTGAAAACTTAGCAAGCCAGATCTCTTCTACATTTCAGATGCCACTGGAACTAGATTTGAAGACAGCAATAACATCTGGTGTACCCCTAACTGATAGAATGCTCTTTCTAGGATTGTCTGGCTCAAAGGCTGCGGCCAAGATTATAATGATGCTTGCAGAAGAAGCCCATACAAGAGGGTTTAGCTTTACAATCGATGTTCCGCACAAGATCGCAAGCAGCCTGCGCGCCAACTTGACTGGCATTGAAACAATCTCAATCAATCGCATTAACTACCAGTCACTGAATGAGCGAATGGCCAAGTTCCAGAGTACCATCATTGTTTCAACTGTAGCATACGATCCGCTATTTGGATTCGCAGGTGCGCCGACTACTTTACTGCGTAACTTGCTTGCGGACCAGATGGCAGAGGCGTTCAAGGCAAGAAAGGACAACAGGCCAGCACCGGGAGTTGAAGGAGATCCTCTCAAGGTCGCCATGTATGCAATTGAGAGCATACCGGCGATATCTATTGAACTTGTGGCTAACGGTGACAATGTGGTGGGAATCCATATCGGAAGCATCAAGGAAGCGTTTGACAAAGCAATTGCACAACTTCAGTCAATCTCGACTGTAGAGGCTGAGCCGGTCAAATGTGCTATAATAAGCGCTAGCGACGAAGCCAGCACACATTCGACGCTTGTCAATGCGCTCAACTCACTTTGGAACTCTATCCACATCGTCAAGGACGGTGGTACGGCAATACTGCTTGCAGAAACCCGTGAAGGAGTTGGGGGCGGAGCGCTTCAGATGTTCATAGAGGGACGGCTCAAGCCAGAGCAGCTGCATCTAAGCCCCTACATTGACGGTCTTGAACATTTGCTGTTTATAGAACAGCTGCGGCTGAAATATGAGATAGGGCTTGTCTCTACCCTTCCCCATTATTATGCCAAGACAAAACTTGGTTTTGCCACTTACTCCGGCACAAAAGACATCTTGCAAAAATTGCAAGAAAAGCATGGCAAGCACTTCAGGACACTCGTCTTATCAAATGCAGACATAACCCTACTCAAGCCCAAGGCAGGATAGAGCTTGGGATGGGTGCAGTCACTGCGGCAATGCCAAGGGTTATGAAAAAGAGCATCTTGCGCCTTTGGGAGAGTGATGTGACATCATCTAAGGGAGCATTACTAGGCATCCTCTGGCTAAGTATTAGTACTAGTAGTGCCATTGGCCAAAAACCCATCAGGAACAGCGCTCCTATGCCTGCATAGGTAATAATCCTATGCCAGCGCTCTGCAAACATAGCACGAGCAAGATGCCCACCATCAAGCTGCCAAGCAGGGATGAGGTTGATGGACGTAAGTGCAAATCCTATCCAGGCAGCAAAAAGAAGAGGCGACATTACTAGAACCATGTTCTCCACCACCTTGTCGGTCATATGGAGTGTAGCAATCATGAGCAGGCATGTATCGAATGAAAATAGCCGGTTTTCCTCAGATAGGTTCTGGTACTCCTGTATAGGTATGAGAGTAGATATAGAAGAGCCGTAAATCGATACAATTATCGTTATTATCAATCCTGCAATTGGTCCAGCAACACCTACATCAAACATGACATTTTTGTTGGGCATATGGCTCTGCTGGGTTATCAAAGCACCAAATGTCGGTATAAGGCCGGGAACACCTGGTATAAAGTATGGCCATGACGCCTTGATATTATAATGCTTGAGAGCTATCATATGCCCAAGCTCATGTATACCCAGTATACCCATGAGCGAAATAGTGTAAGCTCCTGCAAGCAGGACAGGATCACTTACATAGGTCTTTGCAAATATACTGCTTGACCGCATGAAACCGTCATAGAATACAAAGGTCACGGCAATTGCAAAGAATATAAGATGCAAAGGCAGTTTTCTTTTGACTCTAATCTTTTGTTTTGGAACCTTAAATATTGCGATAACTATGCCATCTGCTATCTGGAGCCTTATTGCGGACGACAAGGCAGGCATCAGTCTTGAGAAATATTTCTGCCTTCGGGCAGTGGCGACCATGCCAATCTTGCTTAGCTCTTTGAGCAAGATTGGGAACTTATCTTTGATGTTGGTATCGGCTATCAGAAACTCAATGTAGTCTTCCCTGACATTTAGCTGTGTATCTTTTAATGTAAAGAATGATGAAACTATTGGAATTACACGAGAATAATCGCTGTTCAGGAAAGTAGTAGCCACTGAAGATTTCTTTTGGCTTTAATCCAATTAAAATATTGTTATCAGTCAGGAGATATGTAAGGTTAAATAGTGTGTTTCTGTTGTTGTAATTATTACTTTGCAAACAGCTCTGCGAAAAGTAGGCGACTATGTTATACGCCGCTGTGAAGCAAGTGATCTCCAAGCAGTAATAGATATTAACATGGCCGCTCTGCCAGAGCACTACTCAGACTACTTTTTTGAATCGATTCTGCGAGAGCTTCCAGAGGCGTTCATCCTTGCAGAGCTGAACAACAAAATAGTCGGCTACATCATGTGCAAGATCGAGTTTGGGTTTTCAAACTTTCGCAAACTGGGCTTTGTTAAGAAGGGCCACGTTGTTTCTGTTGCAGTGTTAGAAGAGCACAGAGGTAAGAGCATTGGCAAGGCACTGATGGTTGAAGGAATTAACGGCGTAATGTATAGAAAAGCTGACGAGATATACCTAGAGGTAAGAGTCAGCAATACAAGCGCAATCAAAATGTATCAGAAATTACATTTTGAGATAAAATCTAGATTGCGATCTTATTACAGAGACGGTGAGGATGCCTACCTTATGGCGCTAGAGCTGAGCTAAAAAGATTATTAAGATGCTACAAATGCCTCTCCGCTATGAATGTTAAAAGGAAGAGAGGCAAAGGAGCCGGTGCTGTCCTTCTTTTTACATCTATTGCAGTGTTTATCGCTTATGCATATTTCCTGCTAGCAACAGAATGGAGTATGTTGATACTACAGTTTACCGCCTTAGCTGCAGTAACAATCCTTCTGGCAGTGCTTGGGTGGATAGGATATACAATGCTTACTGCGCCAAGGGAAGAGGAAAAGCCCGGCTAGTTTTCACTGAAACATCAGCCACTATCTGGTATATCCGTGGGCCTACCCCTCTCACTACTCTAACCTGCTGCACAATGT
>JAICPK010000115.1 GCA_025929855.1 Nitrososphaera sp. | reverse complement strand
TCATCCTTGCGCTTTTCATGGGGGTTCAGCTCGATGATGTTCAGATTGCTATTTATCAAAAATTCAAGGTGAAGCGACTTTCTTATAACACTTGCATTTCTTATGCCAAATCGCTTATGTGCAAGACTGTCCGGGTTTGAGGGGTCAAGTGACGTTAGCCTGATAACTGCTCCTACAAATGAATCAAGCAGTGCAAAGAGTGGATCGGGTTTATCTTCTTTTTCCTTCATAATACCCCACTTTACTTTGGTCTTTGTCATGGAGGCCAAGCTATCAAAGTTTTTTACAAACTCGCCAAATATTGATTCCATAGTAACGCTGATTATATGATCTTTTGACCTAACAAACTGCGTCGTTACCTTTTGATCAGTAAATTCCATTCCATGGTACTTGACGTACAGCAATGGTTGACCGTATTTTACAACATATGCTTCGCAGCCATCTATTTGCGATATGAGGTGCACAAAGTAGTTTTTGGATATCAGATTCTTGATAGCCGCGTTCATTTTTGAGATTATCATGAGATTGAGAAGATTCCTGACAAAATCGTCAGCGTAACCAGGAAACTCCCCAAAATCGTAAAGAATCTCCTCTACGACCAAGACGATAACGATCCTACAGCTTACACATTAGAATTTTTCTTGCACTAAATGCCATAGAGGAGTATATATGTGTCAAGGCGCCGTTTAGTTGCAAATATTAAACGTCTCGTTAGCAGCCGGCGTATTGACGGAGCAGTTCATATTCGTACCTTCATCCAGTCAGATGGCTAGGAGTAACATTGGCAGGTTTATGAAAAAACACAGCATATCTAATTGGTGTCAACTGATTGAGAAGGCAAATAGCGATATCGAGTGGTATTGGAATGCAGTCAACGAACACCTTGACATCGAGTGGTTCCGAAAATATGATAAGACTTACGACTCACAGACAGGCATACCTTGGACAAAATGGTTCTTAAACGGCAAATGCAACATTGTTGTCAATGCAATCGACAGGCACGCCAAAAAACAGCCGGATAAAGTCGCATACATTTTTGCAAATGAGCAAGGTTCAAAGAAAATTACTTACCGCGAGCTTGATGAGCAAGTGAGCAGGTTAGCAGGTGCATTAACAAGAAATGGTGTCAAAAAAGGTGATGTCATTGCCATCTACCTCCCTATGATCCCGGAGGCATTTTATGCGATCCTTGCGTGCTCCAAGATCGGGGCTGTCCACACTACAATCTTTTCCGGGTTTAGCGCGCATGCACTCCACTCTCGCCTTGTTGATTCCAAGGCAAAGTTGCTTATCACCACCGACGCGGCCAGGCGGAGAGGCAAGATGATTAACCTTGCAAGCCAGTGGCAAAAGGCAGTACAATGTACAAATGTCTCTAGAATAGTGACGATCGATGGCAATTATAGCGACTTTGTCAAAAATGCAGGCAGGGCCAAGACGGAGGTGATGGATTCAGAAGACCCACTGTTTATCTTATATACGTCGGGTACGACTGGCCATCCAAAGGGTACGCTGCAGGTACATGGCGGCTTTACCATTGTTGCAGCCCAGCAGGCGGCATATCTAATTGATATGAATCCTGAAGATGTTTTATTCTGGTATGCAGACATCGGATGGATAACAGGGCAGGTATGGGTAGTATACGGAAGCCCGATAATAGGTGGGACTGCCCTTGTATATGACGATGCTCTTGACTATCCCACAACTGATACATGGTGTAGGCTGATTGAAGACCACAAAGTAAGCATCTTTGGAGCCGCCCCTACTGCAATTAGACTCTTTATGAAAAACAATGTGCAGGCTAACAGATATGATTTTCAGGCACTTAGAGTTTTGGCTGCAACGGGGGAGCCAATAAACTCCGAAGCCTGGACTTGGTATTTTGAAAATGTAGGAAAAAGACGCTGTCCCTTGATCAACTTATCAGGTGGAACAGAGATTGGAGGCGCAATACTGAGTGTATTGCCGGTCATGCCACTTAAGCCCTGTACAGTAGGATGTCCAGTCCCGGGCTTTGATGCAGATATTTTTGATGATACTGGCAGGAGAGTAAATCAAGGATACTTAGTAATCAAAAAGCCATGGCCATCCATGACACGTGGGCTCTTCGATGGCCCCAGAAGATTCCTCGATACTTACTGGTCAAAGTACAAGGATGTATGGTTTCACGGTGACCTAGTGCTTGTCGATTCTGATGGCCTATGGTACGTTCAAGGCCGCGCCGACGATGTCATAAAGGTGGCAGGTCATAGAATTGGGACTGCAGAAGTTGAGGCAGCTGCCGCGTCTCATCCGGCGGTAGCAGAAGTGATTGCAGTCGGTAGACCAGATGAATTAAAAGGTGAGGCAATAGTTGTGTATATCGTTGTAAAGGATGGTTACAAAGCTGAGAAGATCTTGGCAGACGAGATCATCACACGAGTAGAAGAAGCGATAGGAAGATTTGCTCGCCCTCAAGAGGTCAGAATAGTGACCGAACTGCCAAAGACTAGGACAGGCAAGCTAGTCAGGAGGCTTGTTAAAGCAAAACTTACTGAAGGAAATATTGCCGACCAGGACTTGTCGATACTTGAAAACCCTTGGTCGCTTGAGCGTATTTAACAAGTTATTTCTACATGTCTTTGCTTATCAATTTCAATGGATGGAACCCATATCTGCAAGGAAATAGCTAATCTACATGATAACATTGTCAGCGCCGAGATAGTTGAAAAGGGCGTCACCATTGCTTCACATGTGAAGTCAGGCATTCTTCCAAAGCTAGAAAGACTCTTTGCCCAGACAGAACTTTACATGAATACTCTGCAGGCAAATACAGATCATCTTGGCAGACCACATTATTTGATAGCGCATAACGACAGCATAGATCTGTTTTTCTTTCCAATAGTTATCAATGGCAGAAAAATGATTCTAGTTGTAAGGACTTCTGTTCCATATACTCATGATGAAATAGTTAATAAATTGAGAGAATATGTTGGCCAGCTAAGACCAAAATATCATTAACATCCAAATTATTAGAGCAGATTGAGATTAGAGCGGTCAAAGAGTAATAGAAGTAGAGGAAGATTATCCTACCGATGGCCCATCTGCTGCAATCCCAAATGAGAGGCCTCAACAGAGCTTTTTTGCAATTTTCTGGCGACGATAATCAAGCCTATCAACTATGGCGCAGTAGTGCAGTAGTAAATATAGATTTCAAAAGACAGGTATGAAAAAAATGTTGTCTATGTCATAGAATTCCTACGGTACTGATCGCGGAGATAAATCTAGATCTATATAATTGCTTTACAAATGATTGTTACAATCACATGCTAAGTTGCGTATATGTTCCTTGCATTGCACTTTGTCTCTAGGATATCCGAACTTGTATGGTGGTAAGTTGATTCATAAGGTATAAGGAAGCTTTATTTTGTCAAACTATCGAGTAGCACGTATATAACAATGCATATCCATGATGAGAACGACATAAAAAAAAAGAATTTCGAGCTTCCAGGCAGTAGAGCTCATTATGCTCCGTCGCTTTCATTTACGATTAATCACATGCGGCTTGAGATAGAGCCTGACCTCCAGATGCATACGATTAGTTGCAAGCAAAGGCT
>JAICPK010000049.1 GCA_025929855.1 Nitrososphaera sp. | reverse complement strand
TTTAATTGAGCTTGTACACTTTTTTGATTTGGAAAAAGGCAATCAAATGCTAGGCTTCTCTTCATTTCTATCTCAGCTTAACGGTTTGTTTGGAGGAGAAGGATTAGATCCTAGCAGCCCATGGATGTGGGTTTCCATTATGTCACTTGCCGTAATACCATTTTTCATGATGTATGCCCAAAAACTTCAATCACGTGTAATTATAGGAGAAATATCAAAATCACTTGCCAAATTAAAAATGATGAGGGAAAATGCAAGGAAGGAAGCGATCGACTACGTCAAGACTGCGATAAAGATGTCTTCTACATCAAACGATCCAACAGTCGGAGTTGACAGATTCTTGGAATATTTTACAATCCTGCCTGTTGACCTTGACCCGACTGGATTGGTACGCAAGCTAGATCATGTCATGCGAACTCGAGACGACAGGGTCCGCGCAGAGATCACGAAATTGTGTTATGGTGCAGGCGACAAAGAAATTTCAAAGATAGAAAATATTCTCGAGGCTGCAACTGCTCTGAACCTGATCTACAAGGTTGTAAGGCACTATTATCTAATGGGCAAGCGCACTACGAGTATGTTCGTTCTTGTCCAGCTTCAAATGGTCATGCCTCTCCTGCTTGAAGAAGCTGAAGCACTACAAAAGGCCATAAGCGCGTTCAAGCGCGGCCAGCCAATAGGCGACGGAATAGGGCCTATGGTTGTTGGTAAAATGATGGTTGGAAAGGAAAAGAAGCTTGCAGCAAAGGAAACAATATACAGTGAGGATGAATACAAGGGCAGAAAACTATACCTTCTTAAAGCTGAAGGGCCTGCTGGAACCGTCGGAAGACCAGGCGAAGCGATAACCAGACTTGTAGGCGACATGGGAATCAAGATAGATACAGTCATTATGATAGATGCAGCGCTTAAGCTGGAAGGCGAAAAGACTGGCGACGTGGCGGAAGGAATTGGCGCTGCTATCGGCGGCATAGGAGTGGAAAAGTACCAAGTAGAAGAAGTGGCAATCCGCTTTAACATTCCCATCTATGCAGTCATTGTCAAGCAGTCGGTGCAGGATGCAATCACAATCATGCGCAAGGAAATAGCGGATGCGTTTGAAAAGGTGACAAACACTGTTTATTCAGTTATTGAAGACAGGACATCTGAGGGCCAGGCAGTTATGGTAATAGGCATTGGAAATACGATAGGAGTTGGACAATAATAGTAATGTTGTTTGGCAAAAAGAAGGAAATCACGCCGGAAACATACTCTGAAGACTTCTGTCAATCGTGCGGCGAAAAAACTAAGCGCCGCTACGAAGAAAGAGATTATGTCTATGGGTCTGGCTTCCAATGTAAGAAGTGTATGTCTTCCAATACAATGGTAAGTGCAATCTATGGCGAGTATCCAGAAGAAGACCCGAGCTAAAGCGTAATAATGTTCACGCTTGATTCTGTAGGAATCAAAGTATGCTCCGCTTGAACGACTATTTTGCTATGTCCTTCAACAAGTATAGGGTACGCATGCACGTTCTTTTTCCTGACCAACATATCTGCAAGTCTACGTAGATCCTTTTCATCATACTTGTCAGTTAGCCATCGCAGCGCAAACGGGAGAGTTTTGTAGCGACTCCAGATGAGGTCTAAAAGATCGTCTGCTTCCTTGTTCTTCAAGGGCTTCCGGGAGGTTACACCAAAGATATTCTTTGTCTTGCCTTCATAAACAATCCCTTGACCATCTCTTGTCGTGATAAATGGCTCAATCGCATACGCTTCATTTGTCAGAAGAGAAAATGAAGACCCTCTCGTCCAAATATTAGGTATGGACTTGCCGGCGTGAATTGTGTATCGCTGAAGTGAGTGGCCGCTCAGATTCTGTATTGGCTTAAAGCCAAACTTTGTTATTGTAGCTTCTATGACTTTGCCTATGTCGCTTGCCTTAGTGTTTGCCCTTGCAATTCTTACCGCCTCGCCGAGAGCCATTTCAGCTGTACTGACAAGCGCTTCATATTTTGGGTCATAGCATACTGTGACAGCTGTATCTGCTATATAACCATCAATGTGGACGCCAATATCTATCTTAATCACGTCTCCTTCTTTGACCAAGGTATCATCATTTGGCTCTGCGGTATAGTGCGCAGCTGTCTCATTTAGACTTGCGTTAACTGGGAATGCCGGCTCAGCATTTAGACTGCGGATTTGCTCCTCCACTGATTCACAGATCTCAAAGAGCGTCAATCCTACATGGTATTTTTTGCGTGCAGTCTCCCTTACTTCTGCTGCTATCTTGCCGGCCTGTAGATAGCATCCAAGATTCATCTTGTTCTCATTTTGTATTGTCGTTCCTATATAGAGATTGTGCGGCAGACTGACTGCAAAATAACCGCTTAACATTATGTCATGTGATGCGACTTCTATACGTGTCATGAGCCCGTGAAATAATTTCTGCAGTGTGTCTATAGGCCAGGACCACAATAGGGCAAGAATAAGCATAGCATGAAATCCTAAGAGGCTGGAAAAATATTCTTCAACAGGATAGAAAATCGAAATACTCTATATGCCTAATTCAACTCTCCGAGTTGGAGTAGCTAAATATGCATTTCCTCACTAAGAACTGATTCACAAATTCGGAGCTTCTACAATTCTTGTTGGTGGGCCCGATAAGATAGGAGGAAGTGAGGAAAATAGAGAGATAGATAGATAAGTACTCCTTACCTGCCAGCAATATATTAGCACTTGTAATTAGCTACTTTCTGACATCCTGTGCATTTCATTATAATGTTGCAAGTATTCGCGCTCGGTCGAAAATACAATATTGCATTTGCTGCACATCACTGGCTCACCATGCTCTTCATTGCTAGGCATGACAAATTTTACTTTTCTCACGGGATATATCTCTATATAATAGTTCAACTAAAACCGTCAGTTCCATAGGCTTTGACTACAGCATCAAGTTCTAGTGTAGTTATAGGAAGCTGTTCATTTGTTTCCCAAAAGTCAAATTGAGGCGACATCAAATATCCCTTTTGCAATTGCATGTGCCCAAGACCAAGCACATGGCCTACTTCATGCACTGCAGAGTTCCTGAAGGCATATGAGGGCAGGTTTATTTGGGTCTCGCCGTCGCCATGTAGTACAAGCGGCGAAAGATAGATTCGTAAATCAAAGTTGTTGTCCTCCTCCTCGCCGGCTACATCCTTGAATGTCATAGATGTGTATGCGCCTGTCTGTGCAGGATAATCTGGAAAATCACTATATTTGTCATAAATGTACACCTTGATGTCACACGATTCAAACTCTGCATCAGATTCGACAAACCTTGCAGTAATGTTCCACTCTTCTTGGTTGCCTGTGTATTCCTGCAGTGCCTGCCGCCACTTTTGCACGGACAGCTTTGTCCACACATAGTATGCATTGTCAACGCCGTCTTCCTTGTATATGCAGCTCTCTATGTCGTCTTTATTCCAGCTGTGCCTTGTCATAGGAACAAAAGTCTCTGTAAAGTCAGTCTGCTCAGAGTAATACTTTGCAGCCAATCCTGGCGAAAAATTAAAGGCAATAAGAAGAAACACTACTGCTGTCAGTGCAAGAAGCGACATTTTCTTGCACATTTTTTTCAGACGACTACTTTTTCGTCCTTGTCTAATGTCGCGATGTTGAATGCATGCTCTATTGTTGACACAAATATCACGCCGTCTCCGTGCTCGCCGGTTCTTGCAGACTCGATGACTGCCTGCACCACTTTGTCTACCTGATCGTCTGGAAGTACTATCTCAAACTTCACTCTGGGTAGTAGATCGTATGCTACTGGCTGACCTCTCCATTGCAAGTGGAGTTCACGCTGCTTACTCCATCCTGATACTGTAGAAATTGTCATGCCCCCAATTTTCATCTGCCTGAGCTTTTCCTTCACAACAGGCATTCTTTCAGACCTGATCATGGCCTCTATCTTCTTCATCTATATAGCATTGAGTGTCATGTACCATAAATTGTTATTGTTCATAGTTATTTTTATTAAAAATACTTTAATAAATTGCCATAATAGAGGTAAGCCATTTGAGAAATAAGAAATTCGTCCTTGATACTAGCATCATCATAGACGGCGAAATAACAAAGATGCTTGAAGCGGGTAATATAGAAGAAGAGAGCGACATTATTATCCCTCTGGCAGTTCTAGATGAGCTCCAGTCTCAGGCCTCTACCAACAAGGAGCACGGCTTTGTAGGGCTAGAAGAGATAAAGAAAATGAGGGAGCTCTGTACTGCAAAAAACATTAGTCTCCGTTTTGTGGGTCAGCGGCCTGACCTCGATGACATCAGGCTTGCAAAGCATGGTAGGATAGACGCAATAATCAAAGATGTTGCGATGCACGAATCTGCCACACTCATCACGGCTGATTATGTCCAGGCGCTAGTCGCAGAGGCACAGGGCATCAATGCAATGCATATTCGGACACCGACTAAGACAACTGACCTAGAATTTGAAAGATACTTTGACGACACGACAATGAGCGTCCACCTAAAGGAAGGAACATTTCCAATGGCAAAGAGAGGAAAACCAGGTAACTTCCAGCTTGTCAAAATAAGCCAAGAAAAAAGCACCTATCATCAGCTGTTAAACATAATCAGGGAAGTATCTGAAGCGAGCAGGGTGACAGGCACAGGCTCTGTGGAAATAAGCAGGAGCGGTGCCACCGTTCTTCAGTATGGCAACTTCAGGATTGCAATAACAAGGCCGCCGTTTTCTGACGGACTAGAAGTGACAATAGTCAGACCAATCATTCGGCTTGAACTTGAAGATTACAATCCAAGCAACAAACTGATGGAGCGACTTTCCGGCAAGGCAGAGGGGATAGTAATAGCCGGTCCGCCGGGGTCTGGTAAGAGTACGCTTGCAAGCAGTGTTGCACAATTTTATACAAAAAGAGGCAAGATAGTCAAGACCTTTGAGTCACCGCGTGACCTACAGGTGCCTGATGAAGTGACGCAGTATGGTCCCCTTGAGGGCAGCTTTGAAAAAGCAGTAGATATTTTGCTCTTAGTAAGGCCCGACTACACCATTTTCGATGAAGTAAGAAGGGCGCAAGACTTTGAAGTATTTGCAGACATGAGGCTTGCAGGCGTAGGTATGGTAGGTGTAGTGCATGCAAGCAGCCCGCTCGATGCAATCCAACGCTTCATGGGTCGAGTCGAGCTTGGCATGGTTCCTCATATCTTAGACACAATAATCTTTGTGCGGGAGGGCGGTATAAAGAAGGTCTATGAATTGACCCTAACTGTCAAGGTGCCCAGTGGCATGACTGAGGCGGACCTTGCAAGGCCTTTGGTTGAAGTACGCGACTTTGAGTCAGGCGTAATAGAATACGAAATCTACACATTTGGAGATGAAAACGTCGTAGTGCCAGTGTCGAAGCTGGCCAAGGGCGGACGGATAGAAAGTGGCATTCACAAGCTGGCTCAGTCCAAGATAATGGACATTGTGCGCAGGTTTGACCCAAGCGCCGAAGTAAACGTTATTTCCGATAACAAAGTGCAGGTAAGAGTCAGCAAGGAAGCGGCACCTAGGGTAATAGGCAAAGGCGGTTCTACCGTTTCTGAGTTGGAGGAAATGCTGGGTGTCAAAATAGACGTTGAAGCCAAGACTCCTACTCTAGGCAAAGAAATTGAGTTTGATATAAGCGAAACAAGCTCCGCCATCAATATTTTAGTCCATGATGATGTTATTGGACATACGGTAGATGTGTATGCCGAAGATGAGTACGTTTTGAGCAGCCAGGTAGGTAAGAAGGCTAGGGTAAAGATAGATAAGCGAAGCGAATCAGGAAAGAAGATCCTAAACGCAATAATTGCAGGACAAGAAGAGATCAAGGTATTCATTAGCAGACGTTAGCCAATACCTTTGATTCCCTGGCTCTTGACTAGCCTGATGAATTCTTCAAGTTTTTTGAGGGTCTCCGGATGCAGATGGTGCTCGATACCTTCGGCGTCCCGGTTGGCGGTGTCTTCATCCACGCCGATCATCTTGAGAAAATCAGCCAAAACACCATGTCTGTCATGCATATTCTTTGCAATAGCCACTCCCGATTCTGTAAGGCTTATACCGCGGTATCTCTCGTAGTTTACATGGCCGCTCTCATTCAGCCTTTGAAGCATTTTGGTCACGCTGGGTGAACTGACATTGAGGTAATCAGAGATATCCACTGTAGTGGCATAGCCCTTCTGGGTTATCAACTCATAAATGACTTCAAGATAATCCTCCATGCGGGTCGTCCTATCAATCTTTTGAGCGTTATGGGCATCACGTATGAACTCGAGGCGACTCCCGCCACCCGTTATATCGTCTGCCTTGTCCTTGAATTTCCTTGCCAATTGCATTATCTCCGCGACTTATATAACAATAAATACTATATAGCACTGTTAAAAAATCTTGCAGCGTATTAACTTCGTTATATCGACTTCTCAGCTCCACTCTATGCTTAAAGACAGAAACCTTCTCATAGTAGATACTAGGCCATTCTCAAGCTATGGGGAGTCGCACATACCAAGCGCAGTCAACATTGACCTCATGCAATTTCACTGGATCGATACCTCAAAATCAGGCATCATACAATTCAATAGGCAAAGCAAATTTTTACTCTCAAACATTGGAGTTTCAAAAGATAAGTTTGTTGTATTTTATGATAATGTCTCAGGTACGTCTGCCGCAAGAGGCGTCTGGCTCTTACTTTATTTTTCCCATAAGAAAGTCGCAATGCTAGACGGAGGATTCACGAAGTGGAAGGCAGAAGGGTACAAGACAGAGACTCAGACTAACCCATTTGTACATTCAAATTTCAATGGAGAGCCAAACCCCAAGATTCTTGCTGACTATGTCCACATAAACTCAGTTATCAAGAACAAAAAGTCATTCATAATTGATGCTCGCTCAAAAGAGGAGTACGATGGCTCAGCGATCAGGGCCGCGCATGCAGGTCATATTCCTACTGCAATCAATATTGACTGGAATGATAACCTGGATCTTGGAGGTGATGGCGTTTTCAAGAGTCATGACAAGCTGGAGCAGAT
>JAICPK010000092.1 GCA_025929855.1 Nitrososphaera sp. | reverse complement strand
TGGCAATAAGACATATTAACTCTTTGCCCTTAAACTTGCTCACACCTCTATGATGAATTGTCCTAACTGCGGCGTAATTATGGTATGGCTTAATGGCTCTGTTCTACACGACCCCCCAGTCAAGCAATATGAATGCAGACGTTGCCAGTTATTCGTTGTTAAATATCAAGACGGGAATTATGACGTCGTGCCTATTGAGCCAAAGATGCAGCAACAGCAATAGTGAAAATGAAAATAAACAAGGTCATTGAGACATGCATCTATTCTTCAGACCTTGAAAGCATGAAAAAGTTTTACGTAGGAATCCTTGGTTTGTCTGTTATTCAAGAAGAAGAAGGTAAGCTGATTTTCTTGAAGGCCGGCAAGAGCATGTTGTTGATATTCGATCCCCTACGAACTAGTACCAATAATGGCAAACTACCCACCCATGGAGCAATGACTCCACCATCAAGTATTCATTTTGCTATGGAGATAGAAGACCAAGAATATCAGCAGTACAAGGAGTTGTTGGTACAGAATGGTATCGAAATAGAAAAAGAGGTCAAATGGAATTGTAATACAAGGTCACTTTACTTTCGGGATCCTTCAGGCAATCTTTTGGAATTGATTACGCCGGGCGGGTGGCCGGTGGAAAGCTAATATAATATTCTCTCCCTTCATTTCAGACTGATGTATAGTAAAACACGTCTCTCTTTGAGGGATCAGCTTGAAGATAGAAATAAGATAATTGTGCTGCCTGGCGTTTTTGACGCCCTTAGCGCCAAAATAGCAGAATATGTGGGCTTTGATGCAATGTTTCAGACAGGGTATGGGTCGTCTGCAGCTCTACTTGGAATGCCGGACTTCGGACTGCTAAACTCCGGCGAAACAGTTGATAACGCTATGAGGATAATCCGAGCAGTAAGGGTCCCCGTCCTTGTTGATGCTGACACAGGGTATGGCAATCCTCTAAATGTTTGGCGTCTCGTTAGAGACCTAGAAAGCCTAGGTGCTGCAGGTATATTTCTTGAAGATCAAGTCTGGCCAAAGAGATGCGGTCATATGATAGGCAAAGATGTCATACCAAAGGATGAATACATACCTAAGCTTAAGGCAGCCATAGAAGCGCGACAAAGCAAGGACTTTATCATTGTTGCAAGAACTGACGCTCGTGCCCCGATAGGACTTGAGGAAGCAATCGAGCGCGGCAAAGCCTATAGAAAGGCTGGCGCTGACGTGATATTTGTAGAAGCGCCGCGCTCAGTTGAAGAGTTGAAAAAGGTGGCCGATGAAATAGACGCGCCCCTGGTTGCAAATATGATAGAGGATGGAGTAACCCCAAACCTATCTGCAAGCGAGCTTCTAAAACTTGGCTACCAGATCGCAGTTTTTCCTCTCTCAGCAATCTACAGCGCCACATTTGCAATGAAACAGGTGCTCACAGAGTTAAAAAATACCGGCGGGACTAAAGACGCTCGCAAGGTTATGGTCACCTTTAAAGACTTTAACCAGTTTATAAATCTGGATCACTTTGTAGACCTCGAAAGGAGGTACGCTTGATATTTACATATTACGGATTGGCTAGTCCTTACGAATTCCACATCCAAGTTTATGAATAAGTCGCTGCAGCCAGCGTGAGCTCGAGTTTCGATTGTCATGAGAAAACGCAGAAATGTTGTTAGTGGATGGGCCAATGGAAGTATGTAACACCTGTATATTATAGCCTTAAGATCTCATGTCTTTCTGAATATTTTCAATTCTAAAACTTGTCTCCTGATTTCCTTCTGCTTTGATCAAATAGACCCGGTGCCCCTGCTGCTCCAAGGGCATAGCAAGAGCCACAGGGTCATTTGAGAAGTGGTATATCCTGTCATCTCTGAGATACAATTCCATGAAGCCTCGCCACTGTGGTTCGCCCACAATAATGGCATTATGCTCAGTGTTTTCATTTATCTGAGCAATTGCCAATAATAGATTGTTATTATCTTGTACATCGAGTGAATTAAACTGCATTGTCACAGGGGCAAAGTATGTGATATAATTTCGTACAGCGCCATACAGGATAAATGGCCTGTCGTAAGGCATCAGTGCATAGGCCAAGCCTATCACAGCGAATGCTGCAATTATCGAGCAGGCAACTATCGCGGATACATTCGACTTCATTTTGTTGACAAGACGCAAGCAGCCATAGCCGGCGAAGATGGAGAGGAAAATCCCTGTTATGACTATCCATCTATCAGCAACAAGCAAATTATTTTCTGGAAATACTAGCCATGAGAATGACCCTGCGAGAGAAACAAGCAATGGAATTTTGAGTAGTTTGTTTTGCATATAAAAAAAGCCAATTATTGCAGGGGCAGCGACTAAGCAGTTTACCACAAGAAAAAAGACAAGAAGGTTTTCTCGGTTGTAAAATTCAGGTGTGTTAATCTCTGATGTCTCCCCTGTGATTGTATTAGCGTTAGGATAACCTGGCTGATGACTTGAAATCATTAAGATGAAGAATAGGCTTATGGCAAGAATAGCAACCAAAGCTACATCCTTACGTCTGGTCAAAATCAAATGGGCTGCAAGCGAGATACACAATAGTCCTCCTATCATTCTGTCTGCCGCTACAGTGATCGCTGTCAACGCTAGCGTTATTGAAAGCATCTTCCAGCCTGTGTCATTTCTGCCAAGAAGACAAAAGATGAACAACATGCCCGCCAGTGCCATGACGTCTCTATGGAGATCCCAAAAAGTTCGAAGCACTGCCATCTGAAGAACATTGAAAGTAGCCAAAAAGAGACTTTGGTTTATTGGAAGGTTAAGGATAGTCCTCCCGGTGTAAAATAAAGAGACACCAAAAATGCCAGCCATCGCTACAGCTACAGATGTAACTACCGCAGGTGGTGAAAGTCCAATTGGGGTGCTCAAAGAGTAAAGAAAAGTGAGGTATAATGGAAATTGCTTAGATATCGTATTCCAGTCCTCCTGAAAACTTGCAACTTTTGGAATATAGTAGTTAACAACATCATAGCCTATTGGATGAGGGTAGGCCGCAAGCTCCGGCATAACCCTGATTGATATACATATGACAAAGACTATTATTGTCACTTGCTTTTCGCTTGCAAGAAACCTAACTTTGAAAAAGGAGATCGTATCCACAATTAGGATCTAAGGCGGCAACAAGACTTTTTTCAGTTATTGTTTATGTATCAGAGAATAAAGCTTAGATAGGAAGTAGGCCTTGAAATAGAGGAAGCTTATCCAGCAGGTTCTCGTAGGACATCTGACGTCCGATGGATCTTTTGTAAGCTCAAATAAGATGAATCTTGACAGTGATGGAGCCAAGAAGGCAGAATATAATAAAGTACCTGTGGTGAAACAGTCTTGCTGATCTTCGTCGCGCTAGTCGTTTTATATGTAATTCAAGCGACTATAAAGCGTTTACAAGGCGAGTCATCTTTTCGAGGCTGATCTCAAACCCAAATCGCTTTTCCTGTCTTTTCATATTCCGATACATGCTCATCATAAGATTAATGTGCCGAACAGTCTTTAGCTTGCCGTCCATCTTGAGTCTTACGATCTTGTAAACGTCGTCATAGTAACCAAAGGTATCAAGCACGTTCTTTCGATACTGCTTGAAATCAAATCTCCCCTTGCTTCTATCGAGAACGTCTAAAAATATATCACAACAGATCAACGATGGAATTATTCCCTCACCTAGCATCGGGAAAACACAACCAATCGACTCACCCACGCCTATGATGTTACCATCATAGAATGGCTCCATGCGCTTTGATGGTGAGAGCCTAATGGGCCTGCCTATCTTTTTGACAACTGTGGCTTCAGGGTGCCGCTTGAAAAACGCTTCAATGCCATAATATTTTTTCTCGATATCTCCAGCACCCATGTAGCCTCGACCGTCGTCTAAGGGAAAATACCAGAAATATCCTTTAGCACCTTTGTAACCGATCACATAAAAATCCTCTGCTCCCTTTACATTTTCAAGAAGGTATTCATAGGCTGGTATCAAGAAATCTTGGCTTGACCTGGGCAGAAGCGAGCGATGTAGCCCAGTGCAGTCAATTATGTAATCGTATTTGCCAAAGGCTAAAGTTTCTCGAGTAACCTTCACGCCATATTTTACCTTAATTTCTTTCAGCAGATCAGCCTCCCAACCGTACTTGTTATATGTCACGAGGCCTTTAAGCTCAAGATATTCTTCATTGTTGTTTGGTAGCTCTATCTTGAGCTGCCGTCCGACGTGAAAAATGTAATTGCTAAAGTCGAGCCCAGCTTGGTTAGAGAACCTCTCAAGCATGTGCCTAGATGCACCCCAAGCGCAGACAGGCCAATGTTGATCCTTTTTAGAGGCCTCAAAGATTTCGACATTGTGACCTCGCTTTTGGAGCATCTTGCCGAGATAACTTCCGGCGACTCCGGCACCGGCTATTGCAAAGTTCATCCTGACAGAATTGTTTTTGGTTTTACTTATAACTCTTCAGGACTA
>JAICPK010000163.1 GCA_025929855.1 Nitrososphaera sp. | reverse complement strand
TTGCCCTGTCAATGTCTACGAATGGCTTGAAACGCCTGGCCATCCGGCATCTGACAAAAAGGCTTTCATGATAAGAGAAAAGGATTGTATATTCTGTATGGCATGTGAAAATGTCTGTCCGCCTCAGGCAGTGAAGATATTCCAGAAAGGCTAACTTTCTGGTGCAAGTATCTATAAATAGAGAGGTATCTCTTCAAAGAGCCGATACCATGTATGGACTAGGGGCATTTCTTTATGTCATATTCTTAGCCATTGGTTGGATCTTGATGGTATATACGCTCAATTTCTACTACCTTGCGTATCACTCTCGAAACAATATTAGACATGAAAGGAAAAGGCGGCAAAGAGTAGATCTTCCAACCACTCTTCCAGTAGTCACGATACAGCTACCGATGTACAACGAAAAATATGTGGTAAAGCGCCTGATAGATGCGGTTTGCCAGATGGATTACCCAAAAGATAAGTTGCAGATCCAAGTCTTGGACGATTCAGATGATGATACGGTCGATTTGATAACATCAATTGTCGACGAGTACAGGTTTAAAGGATTTGATATAGTCCATGTGCGGCGAAAAGATCGAATAGGATACAAGGCAGGTGCTCTCAAAGAAGGCATAAAATATGCCAAAGGAGAATTTCTCGCAATATTTGACGCTGACTTTATCCCGCCAACATGGTTTCTAAAGAGTGCTATTGGACACTTCTATGCAGACCGCAAGCTGGCTCTTGTGCAGTGCAAGTGGGGCCACGTTAATGAAAACTACTCTACGCTTACGGAGGCGCAGGCGGTATTGCTTGATCTGCACTTTCTGATTGAGCAAAAGGCCAAGAGTCTTACTCACCTTTATATGAACTTCAATGGCACCGCTGGTATCTGGAGAACTTCATGCATCAACGAGGCAGGGGGATGGCATACTAGCACCCTTGTGGAAGATCTTGACCTAAGCTATAGGGTTCAAATGAAGGGTTGGAGATGTCTCTTTCTGGAAGATATTGTTGTCGACGCAGAACTGCCGGTGCAAATGAATGCGGCAAAGCGACAGCAGTTTCGATGGGCGAAGGGCTCGATACAGGTGGCACTTAAACTACTGAGTGATGTAATGCTTCGTCGCAACATCCCAATTGAGACGAAGACCCAAGTATTCATACAACTTACAAGACATACTATAAACCCTTTGTTCCTTGCTCAGTTCCTAATATTTCCAATGCTTCTTGCTATGGACTACGAACTCTATACAGTATCTTGGGCTCCCCTGATCTCAATAATGATGTATATTATAATGGGACCAGGCGGCTATCTCATTATTATCAATAAGACATGGAGTGGCGAAAAATGGCGAGAAAAGGCACAGCAGTTTTTCTTCCTAATGTTCTACTCGACAGGATTATCAGTTAACAATACTGTCGCAGTGTTTGATGCAGTTTTTGGCAGAAAGAACGAGTTCCTACGTACTCCCAAATTTGGAATAGTCAACAACAACGACAACTGGAAAAATAAAGAGTACGTGCTGCCCTTCACTAAGACCACACTTTTGGAAAT
>JAICPK010000137.1 GCA_025929855.1 Nitrososphaera sp. | reverse complement strand
TTTTTGACGTGAAATAAGAGCTATAGTGACTTGGTGAAAGTTGAGCCTATAAAACTATACTATATACCAAGAAAATATGTGTGATCGGTCATCAGAGATGTTCATTAACATACAATGGATTCTCAAACAATAGACTATTATTGATGCTAGCTTTTTTGTGATCGACGAAGTTTGGTACTGCTAAAGACACCAGAGTGGGGCATCAAGCCAGTGCCGGACAAGCACAAGATGCTTGGCGGGCTAGACTACTTCATTCTGTGGTCCAGCCTCGGTGTTGGACTCCTAGTTCTTTCTGCAGGCTCATTTCTTTCCGAAGCTAGCTTTGTTGATGCCATTTTTGCAATCATTGCCGGGTCGGCTGCAGGATCGGTTCTGCTTGCCTTAGCAGGCAAGATAGGAAGCGATCACGGGATACCGTCACTCATAACAATGAGGCCGGCATTTGGCATCAGGGGCTCGTACCTGCCTGCAATACTCAACATCATGCAGCTGGTAGGGTGGACGACATTTGAAATTATGATAATGGCAAGAGCAGCAGATATGCTGACCGGTAGTGTCGTGCCTTACTACTTTTGGACAGCAATATTTGGAGCACTTGTGGCGCTTCTTGGAATTGCAGGACCACTCAATGTAGTAAGACAATGGATTGGCAAATTTGCCGTGTGGATAGCTTATGGGACATCTGCAATAATAATTATCAACCTGATAAACTCGGCAGACATTAGTGCTCTTATTTTGTCGCCTGGAGAAGGCCTGTCCTTCTTTTCTGCACTTGATCTCGTTATAGCAATACCCGTATCGTGGATGCCCCTTGTTGCTGACTACAACAGGTTTTCTAAGAAAAGCAAAAGCGCGCTTTGGGGAACGTTTGTTGGGTTTACAATGACAAACATTCTGTTTTACTTTGGTGGCCTTCTACTTGGAACATCTGACGTCCTCGCGATTGTGGCTGCCATACAGGCCATGTTCTTTGGCTTTTTAATGCTACTTTTGATAGTCGATGAAGCCGACAATGCCTTTGCAGACGTCTACTCTGCATCGGTATCAACACAGGACATATTTGCAAAGATTAGCCAAAAGCACCTGATCGTCGGTTTCACTGCACTCAGTGCCATACTAGCCATGGTGGTTTCTATCGAGCAGTATGAGGTGTTCTTGCTTTTGATAGGAGCAATATTTGTTCCACTTTTTGGAGTCGTGCTCACGGACTACTACATCGTAAAGAGGCAAAAATACACGGAGCAGATGCTTTATGTACGTCAAAATAGGCTGGGCATCGGAGTGCCTGCAATAATTGCATGGACTCTTGGAGCCCTGCTAAATTACATACTGTCTCCCCTTTCGCCAATCTATATGCCGCAGCTGCCGGCTATAGGTGCAACAATCCCGAGCCTTGCTGCGGCTTCACTCATTTATCTTGCAATAACAAAGATGCAGCAACGGCAGCAAGGGGAAGAAGTTATGAGAGAACTTTAGAATAGAATGCGACAGGAATAATGGCCACGAGATTGGGACAGCATGAAGGGATACAATTGAGAATAGGTTGGGCACCATCAATAAATTCTTGATATGGTGTTCTCTGAGTGTTGAAAACAAAGCCCCGGCTGTTATAGCAATCACAACTACCCTGACGCAAAGACAGATGGCAAACCTTACCTTCTACTGCTTTGCCAGGATTTGCATTGGGATTCATCTTTCTCTGTAATGTTCTCGTACTGACAAAGCTTCAAGAAAATGCCTCTTATGCTCCCAAGTACACTAGAATTACAATATGAGAGGGTCTTTGCCTCCCCTGTTATTCATAAAAAATTATAACCTAAGAGAGCTGAAGCAAGTCATCATAGCAGTAACGCTTATCTGATTCAATTCCCTTCTGCTGTGGTCTAGCTGTTTTGAAAAGAAATTCGAAAGATACATCTTTTATTATATCATTGGATCATGATATAGCACAGGTTGGTAATACTTTCTCACTAACAAACAGTAATTTGATTTATAAATAGCGATAATTGATTGTTTGCTCAAAATATGAGATTACTTGAATACCAAGGAAAGGAGCTTTTTGATGAATTTGGAATCAGGGTACCGAGATCACATCTCGCTCACACAATACAGGAGGCGAGGGAAGGTGGCAATAAACTTGGCTATCCGCTCGTAATTAAATCGCAGCTCACAGTAGGCGGAAGGGGCAAGGCAGGAGCTATTGTCAAATGTAAAAATGAAGCTGAGCTTGAGCCCAAGTTCAATGAGCTCTTGCACAAAGAAGTCAAAGGAGAATTACCGCGTGGCATCTTACTTGAAGAAACGGCCGATATCAAAAAAGAATTGTACCTATCGCTGTTTCTCAACAGGAGCAAGCGATGCTACTCACTAATATCTTCTGCTGAAGGTGGCATTGATATTGAAAATGCTGGAAGCAAAGTAATGGTTGACGTGCCAATTGATGGTCTGAGTCCTCAAAATGCTGAGGAGACTGCCACAAAACTGGGTCTAACAGGAGAAACAGTCATTTCTTTTGTGGACTTTACAACCAAGCTCTCAAAGTTGGTAAATGAAAAAGAGGCAGAGCTAGCAGAGATAAATCCTGTTGCAATTCTACAAGATGGTTCTCTCATGGCGCTTGACGCGAAAGTGATAATCGATGACAATGCAATGTTCCGGCATCCAGAGCTCAAAAAGTACGAGCACGTGTCAGAGCTTGAAAGGCAGGCCGAAGTAAGCGGCTTTTCTCTGGTCGAGCTAGACGGAAACATAGCTATCATTGGCAACGGAGCAGGCCTTGTAATGTCGACTCTTGACATGGTCTCAGATGCTGGCGGCAACGCAGGCGCATTTTTGGACTTTGGCGGAAGAGCTACCACTGAGACCATCTACGAGGCACTAAAAGTGATAAGCAAGATCAAGAGGGTTGAAGCAATACTTGTAAATCTCTTTGGTGGGATTGTAAGGACGAACCTTGTAGCACAAGCAATACTGGACGCCTACAACAACAACCTCATGAATGTGCCCGTGTTT
>JAICPK010000029.1 GCA_025929855.1 Nitrososphaera sp. | reverse complement strand
TCCTGCAGTAGGGTCAGATTCTACTCACTCAACTTTCTGTTCTCAAAAACGATATGCAATGAATGCTATCTAAAGATGAAGGAAAAGCAGAGCAAGCGCTAGCTCTGTACGCTGCCGCATTTCGTGCAGAATTTTGCATTAGCCTTAAGCTTGTTACCGCAGCTTATGCAAAATTTCGTTTCAGGCTCAAGTGTTGCTCTGTCAAGTGGTGTCAGTTGGGGAGGAGACATTACTTCAGTGGGCGCCGCAGACTCAACTCCCTTGTACATATCTGTGACAGCACCACTAGGTCTGAATGAATCATCGATGTCTGGCACCAACTCTGGTTCTTTTTTGCTCCCTTTTTCTTCAAGGTAGAGCATGAGGCGGGGCCCTCGTTCACCGCTAGGGAGATTCACTTGATCGCCAAGCCAAATTGCAAATTTTCTCAGTGTCATATCGGGAGTAGAAAATGTCAGCGAGTGAGTTGACATGTATTCCTCAGTGGCGGCCCTGCCATTGAATACCTTTGCCATTATTAATGAATGCCTGAAAGTAGTTATATTAATTATTGCGACCTACCGCACTTGCTGCAGAATTTAGCATGCGATGGTATCGATGCATTACAGGCAATACAGTTCTTTGTTGTTGTTGTTGTTGAGCTTGCTCGCGGTTTTGGTAGCTCGATATCAACAGGCTTGAATGTAGGCTCTTGCGGTGAAGGAAGTGTGTATTCATTGCCGCTTGCGGCGGCAGCGGGCCCTACTGTACCGCCGGTGCCTACAAATCCTCCTATGCCAAAGCCTGCCTGCGGGGCTGATGGAGATGATGAACTTCCCCCGGTGAGACTTTTTACTGGTGTGCCCTTCTCCATGGCATTTTTGATTTCAAGTATTACGCGAACAGCAAGAAAACTCAGTGCAGAGCTTGAGATAAGATACTCCCCTATCTTGATAAAGAACTCCTTATCTCCCATTTTACCCTGCTTGTAAAGCTGGTTTGCGTCGATAAATGATTCGTACAAATTCTGAGTGTCGTCGATTAGCTGCTTGAGCTTCTCAGCCAATCCACCTAGTGTGTCGACGCCAAAAGACATAAAAAAATAGAGAGCCAGCCGGCCTTAAAAACAGTGTGCCTGCTAGTAGTTGTTGTTGTTGTTGCTACTGCCACTGTAGCCATAGCGACTGCGCCTTCTGTCGCGACCATATCCTGGCCGGGTTCTGCTGCGCCCATAGCCCCCAGAACCTCCTCCGCCGTCGCCTCTGCCATAGCGTCGTTGGCCACCACCATACTCATTACGGTAGCCGTTTCTGCTGCCATAGCCCCCACGCGGACGGTATCCACCGCTGCGACCAAACGATGCTTGGCGCTGTGCTATTACCGGCACGACAATTCCAAGTTCATCATTCAGCTTGCGGATGGGCAACTTTGTCTTCGCAAGTATACGCCCAAAGTCAGAGACCCTGTCGTTTGAGACAAGTGAGATTGCCTTGCCCTCTCCCAATGCTCTTGCAGTCCTTCCAATCCTGTGGAAATAGACATTTGGGTCCTCCGGCACGTCATAATTGATTACATTTCCAATAGCCGGGACATCGATTCCTCTTGCTGCAATGTCTGTTGCAACAAGTATGTCTTCAGCACCCTTCTTGAACTTGTGCATAGCATAGTCTCTTTGTTTTTGCGAAAGATCGCCATGAATAGTGACTGCACTAAAACCCTCCTGTCTGAGCTTGTAGGCAAGCCTGTCTGCTCTTTGTTTTGTCGCAGCAAACACTATGGTCTGTGATTTGGCATTTTGGTTACGCCGAATGAAGTCCGTCAAGTGCTTAAATTTTTCGCGCTCTTCTACTACCAGATACGATTGGTCGATGGTTTCAAGCGTGATCTCTTCTTCATTAAGCCTCACATGCTCAATCTTGTTCTGCCTCATGTATTCATCTGCCAGCCTCGTGATCTCTGGTGGTATCGTTGCAGAGAAAAGACATGTTTGCCTGTCTTCGTTGACATAGAACAGTATGAACTTGATGTCGTCAATAAAGCCCATGTCGAGCATCCTGTCTGCTTCGTCGAGTACTACGAACCTGACATCATCTAGGATTATCGAGCCTTGCTTGATATGGTCAATAAGTCTCCCAGGCGTCGCAACTATTATTTGCACACCTCGCCTGAGTTTGTCAAGCTGTAGGTTGATGCTTTGGCCACCATAAATTGTGACTGACTTGATTCCTGTGTACTTTGCGAAGCGATTGATCTCATCCGTCACCTGCACCGCAAGTTCTCTTGTCGGAGCAAGTATCAGGACCTGTACTGGACCACCTGGCTTGATCTGTTGCAATATGGGCAGACCAAAGGCTGCTGTCTTGCCGGTTCCTGTATGCGCCTGTCCCACGACATCTTTACCCTGTAAAATAAGAGGTATAGCTGTCTCTTGTATGGGGAATGGCGCCTTAAATCCATTTTCTGCGAGTGCTTTTGTTAATTGTGCACTCAAACCTAATTCTTCAAAGGTTTTTGTCATATTCCTTTTCACTTTGTATATTTTTTGTTTTATATCCACAAAAGCCACGGAAGATATGAAAAGTCATTTTCTGCTCAAACTTGACAAATCCGCCGTACAGAAACTTTTGTCTTGCTTTGTTTAGACAAGACAATGATATAAGGCATACGGTATTATATTCAGTTTAAATTTCAAGCTCTTATAAGCAGCATAGTAATCATGCCTGATCCAGATGCTAAGCGAGTGCTTTGGTTCCTTTTTGCTGGCTCACGCGGGGGTGAAAATAGGATAAGAATAATTGATCTTCTCAAAAAGAGACCTTACAACATCAACCAGCTTGCAGATGCGCTTGGAGTCGACTACAAGTTGGTACAGCATCACATTTTTGTGCTTGAGAGGAACAATATGGTCACAAAGGCTGGGGAAAAGTATGCAGTATTATACTTTATTTCAAATTACCTCGAGGCCAACATTGAAGCGTTCAACGAGATCCAGGCGGCAATAGAAAAGCAGAACAAATCTGGAAAAAAGTAAATAAGGCAATTTCTCTGACGTCTGATGATAATGGCTCTACTGATGGACATCAGCTCCGTAGTAAGCATGGCAAACATGGCTATACTGATTGCATTGCTGCTAGTGTATGCTAGGATATATATCAGGACCAGAGCCACTTTTACAGTCGGCCTTGCAGTTTTTGCTGGAATGCTGATGCTTCACAATGGAATAGCAGTCTACGGGTACTTTGCAATGGCGCCTCTTTATTCTGATGAATTGCTTCCCTACTTTGCCGGGATACATGCTGCGGAGCTCATAGGACTAATAGCTCTTCTGAAGGTAACAGTCTGGCCTGCGGGATTAAAGACCGCCAAAGCTGCCTCATAGAGACTATAGAGCAGGCTATAGAGATCTGGTAGAGATCTGGAAAAAAGTATTAATCTAAAAATTGGCAGATGCTGCATGAATTGGTAGAGACTAGCGTTCTAATATCTGCTCTAGCGGGGGCAGGCTCATTTTTCTCGCCATGCATATTGCCGATAATCCCTGCATTTGTGTCATACCTCTCTGGCACAGCCCTTAGCGAGATCCAAAGTCAAAACCAGAGCCTTAGCGGCGCTTCACTGGCCATGAAAAAATCCACAAGGCTCAACATCTTTCTTAACACCGTCTATTTTGTTCTTGGGTTCTCGCTTGTATTTGCCATCATGGGCGTGGTGTTGAACAGCTTCCTTGCCAACGTCGGCACTGGCTTTCAAACTACTTTTCAGGTGATAGGGGGCGCAGTAATAATTGCATTTGGAGCATACCTTATCTTGTCTATGAAGCTGCGCATACTTAACTTTGAAAAGAGAATGAGAAACCTGCCTCGGTTTAAGACTACCTATCTGACGTCCTTTGTGTTTGGAGCTGCCTTTGCTTCTGGTTGGACACCCTGCGTGGGCCCAATACTTGGGACGACTCTTACGCTTGCCGCCACGTCTCCCGGCGCCGCCTACAATTCACTTCTCGCATATTCACTTGGACTTGGCTTGCCGTTCCTCATAACAGGCGCCTTCTTCTCGCAATCAACAATGATAATTCGCAAGATGGTCAAGCATCTGAAATATTTTAACCCGCTAATGGGCGCAATACTGATCTTGCTTGGTATACTTGTACTCACAAATCAACTGAGCATAATCGGCAACTTTCCACTCGCAAACGAGATAATTAACTTGCAAGGAGGATGAGGAGGACTATGAATAGGGACAACCTGAGTGCACTGATAGTAGGCGTTGGAGTGGTGGCGCTTATTGTAGGCTTTGGAGTATACTTTAACAGCCCAGAGCTCAATAATGGTGCCTCAGGCCAGCAGAAGAGTTTTGTTCCTGCCACAATAGTTGAAGATAATGGCACAATAACTAGAGTGCAAATAGACAAATCGCAGTTTAAGCTAGCTCCAGAGCTAACAGATGTCAACGGCTACATCAACTCAGAGCCAATAACGCTTGCAGATCTGAGGGGCAAGGTTGTACTGGTTGATTTCTGGACGTACAGCTGCATCAACTGCATCCGAACTATTCCATACTTGAACGCATGGCATGAAAAATATGCAGATAACGGTCTAGTGATTGTGGGAGTACACACGCCAGAATTTGAGTTTGAAAAAGACTATAACAATGTCAAGGCGGCAGTTGAGAAATTTGACATCAAGTATCCTGTAGCGCAGGATAACGAAAAGGGCACATGGGAGGCATATGAAAATCGCTATTGGCCGCGAAAATACCTGATTGATAATGAGGGTTACGTTCGTTACGATCACATCGGAGAAGGCGCATACGCTGAAACCGAAAAAGTCATCCAATCGCTCCTTACAGAGCGCACAGAACACATTGATGCAAATGTCACAATTGATCAATCAATAAGCAACCCCGAAAGTTCGCAAAGTGTCAACTTCGATCGGATCAATACCCCTGAGCTTTACTTTGGCTATGAGTACTCAAGGGCGCCACTTGGAAACTCGGAAGGGTATCAACCAGATCAGGTGGTCAATTACACGTTCCCTGACGATACCAAGATTGTGCCTAATAGGATATATCTTGCCGGTGAATGGAAAAACAATGCCGACCACATGGAACTCCAGAGCGAAGTTGGACGCATTGTGCTATCGTACTCCGCCAAGGCAGTTAACATCGTTGCAGGAGGCAAGGGCGAGCTCCATATTTTGGAGGACAGCTCGCCAATAGATCACAATTCAACTGGCATGGATATCTCTGAGGACGGGACGGTCAAAATAGATGGCCAAAGGCTCTATAACGTTGTAGAGCACGAAGGGTATGGCAATCACCAAATAACAATCGAGGTTGCAGGCAGAGGGTTCCAGATATACACCTTCACATTTGGCTAAAACAAGCAAGCTTACCCCGCCTCTAATTTCTTGCAAGTTTCATAACTATGATCTCATATACCTGTCTACAAACCTTCTCTGCATCAGATCAATTCTTCTTCTGAAATCCAAAGTAGCACGAATGGCAGTATTCTTTGCCATAGATTACGCCTTGTGCGCCGCATTTGGCACAGGCCCTTTCGTGATCTATAGTGGAATCTAAAGATTTGGCCTTTTGGAGGCACTTGCCGCAAATAGGGGCTTCAAGGTTGTAGCTGGACAAGAATCCTGCACCGCACTGCGTGCATCTCAGACTGTACATTTTTCCTTTTGGTTTCCAGCGATTGAATAATCCCACAAAGTAGCTATTAGCGCAGCGGAATAATCAATGTATCGTTAGTGCTCTTTTGTATGCTAATTTAGCGGTATGCTGATATTATACTTAGCAGCACACAGCATTGACACCAGAAATGTCTGATACGAGCCGGCTTCTTGTGCGCAGAATAAAAGACGGCACAGTAATAGATCATATTGAAGCAGGCAAGGCACTTCTGGTTTTGCGGGCACTTAGCATCACTGGCAAGGAGGGAAACGTGATCACCGTCGCGCTCAATGTGCCAAGTAGCAAGCATGGCAAGAAGGACATCATAAAGGTCGAAAATAGATTTCTGGAAACAAGTGAAACTAACAAGCTTGCGCTCATTGCCCCGCGGTCAACAATCAACATCATCCGCGACTATAAGCTTCTGGAAAAGCGTAAGATCCAGATGCCCCATTCAATAGTCGGGATATTCAAATGTCCCAACCTAAAATGCATTACAAACAGCGGCGAAGAAATAAGGTCACTAATAGATGTCATCGACACGGAAAAAGTGGTGCTTAAGTGTAGATACTGCGCCCGGACGCTTTCAACTGACGAACTAGTTTTTTAGGAACGTAACTTAATTGTCCTCCTCGTCGGCTTCCATTCTACGTTGCTATGTTGTACCTTGCTGACCGCAAAATGAAAGCCGATCAGTGGTGCAAACACCGCCACAGTAATAGCCGCTAGAGTATAGTTGCCAAGGTACAGCATATAGAGTATGATGCCAGCGCCTGTCATTATCTCAATCCAGGTACAGGTACAGAGCTGCAAAGCTATATGCTTTAAGTTCACAGTGGTATTTGGTACACCACAGCTATTTTTGCTAATTGGATAACGGTATCTCCATAGTAGAGTTGAAAACATAAAATTTTCAGATGAAACCAAGTTAATATTCATATTAATAAGGTCTTTAAGTTAAGATGGATTGATTATTTTGAATTCTTCACCCTCTAATGAACCTTTGAAGCTTGCAGGGCGTACGTTGTAACTCTGCTCCTGTATAATGGAAGAATAATGGCTTCCGTTAACGTGACTCTTATCTGCTTAAGTGTCAAAATGGCAGTTTCTCTCTTCGTTGTATTGATAGCAATCGTCTATAACACCTTGTATATTTTATAGACTATTACCAGATAGAACCTTGACAAACTTTTTCGACAGCTTGTATCCAAAACCCATTGCAATAAAGAGTGTTATCAATCCTGCACCAAGAGTCAAGAAGAAATCTGCCCTGATCACATAGTGCATGACAAATGTAACTGCTACAGCAGGAATTGCTATTATAACTGCCAAGAGGGTACTAACAGCATAGACGCGACCTACCGTGATCTTTTTTCGATCATTATTATCATCTCTATTGGACACAGAAATCAAGGGCATGGAATTAATTTAAGCCTTGTTATATGAAGCCAAAATTTAATTTATTCATCTTGCATTGATTCTAGATAAACCAAATTTCATAAGATACATTTCTTCCTTAAATCCAGTGTAATTCCAGTAGTATTTGTTAACAACAGTTGATATAACAAACCAAATAGCACTATTTACTATGATGGAAACAATAAAGCCATAATAATACGACATAATAATGCCAGTTATAGTACCTCCTATAAGGTAAGGAATTTGACGTTTTAGAGTTGATTTTAGAGTTGATTTTAGCGTTGATTTTAAAGTAGAGTCCACAATATATCCCACTTATTAATACACAACATAGGTTATATGTATAGTTGAAATGGTTCTACTGAGAGATTACGTATAGAAAGCTAGCAAATTGATTGGTTTATTCTCTTTTCTACTTCGGCAACGGAGGTATACGAGCTTTTTCCCTTACGAATGAAAAGCAAGAGTCCCAACAGCACTTTCTGTAACATCAAGTAACTTTTTCTGACCCTGAGAAAGTAGCTCCATTTTCTGACTATCATTAAGAGTATTATAGTCTCCAAGATGATAGCAGCTAAAGCCTCTTACATTGCCACCATCTGTCTTTGGATCTAATGCTGTCTCATAATTTATCAAATTTGAAGCTTCGCCATCTCCACCATATAGGAAGAAAAATCCCATGTTAACTATGGCAGACACACCAATTCTTCCTTCCCTAGCTGCGCGCTCTGAAAGTGATATTACTAGCTTTTCCATGCCATTGATGTCTGGATGATAGCCGTTAAATGCGTCTACTATCAGCAACGAACCATCGTCTATGCGGCTTTGCACGTCTACACCAACAGCACTGAGGTTATGCTTTACAGCGTTAACTGTATCATAAAAGGTTGCGATAAGTATGATTCTTGGCACTAGTAAGTGTTCTTCACGTCTAGCATTATTATGATAATGATTATTATCATTATCATTATCTTCGTCCCCCTCCTTCCCCTTTTGTTCTTCTCTTGGTGCTAGTTGGTCTTTAACATACTGCGAATATATCTCCCTGAATGTTTGCAAGTTGGGATACACCAATATGCTATTCTCTCCTTTCTGTATTCCATTTTCGAACCATTGCATAACAGATTCAATATCAGAGCTTTCAACACTTGTAGTCGTCCTCATAGCTGTATTCTCCTCTTAGTTTCGCCTATGATGTCCAATATTTTGTCAGTCAAATCTTTGATACCAATCGACTTTTGCACAAAGCCGTCAATTTGCGTAGAAGGAAATACCTTGGAAAACTCATTATCTTTTATCTCAAAAGAAGTCATGAGAACAACCTTGACGTTGGGATTAATTTCTTTGACTTTTCTTGCTAGTTTTATTCCAGATATCTCTGGCATTCGTATGTCTGAGAGCATCAAACAGTAATCCTCTGAATTTGATCGGAATTTTTGTAATGCCTCTTCTGGACTAGTAAAGGCACTAACTAGAAACCCATTTTTTAGAAGGCCTTCCTTGAGAACTTGAGCTATGTCTGAGTCATCGTCTACAACAAGTAGGTTAGCTAATGGTTTGTCCTTACTGTTATTCTCATTATTTGCGTCTTCTTTTTGTGAAAAAGGACCACTACTGCCAAGGATGTTATTGTAGTCGTTATCCTTGCTTCCCTTATAGGACAAGTACAAGGCCACCATTGGTGCTGGTAGCACTTGCAAAAAGTGAAATCAACATGAGATATATCACGCTCTATAGTAGATAAGACTTGGTTTTCTCTGTCCTGCAGCTGTGGCTAATGCACACTAAAACTGGATATTTTGCACCATTTTGGCGATAATATTGCAATTCAATTATTGAAGAGGTCATTATTAGAGATTATACTATGAGAATCAATTATACGATTTAATGACTTAACTTATATTACTTAGGTGAAGGTGTACCGTCGAAGTCTGGTGGCATGTTATGACTCCAAGTTTACATTTTAATCAGCAGAAGCACAGTATGCTTCTCTATCCCTTTGGTGATGAGGAAGATGCAATTGCTAGATACCTTAACGAAGCATTGGAAAGGGGACAGCTGACCGTCTATCTGCCAGTTAATGGAGATAGTAATAATAATAATAACAACGACGCATCACACTCCATCCAAAATGCATTATCAAAGAGCATAGACTACAAGGAAAAGATGAACCGAGGTAATCTCTTGACTTTTGACACAAAAGCATTTTACAACTTTGCCTTGGCTGGCAACTTGCAACCTTTTGAGGAGTTAAAAGTACTGATAGAGGAAGCAATAGAAGAAAAACGAATTCTTTCCAAAAAGAAAGAGGTGAACGAAGAGGTAATTGTTGTAGTAGTAGCTGGAGTTGCTGCTGAGCTGAATAGAAATGAAAAGTTTGAAGAATGCATCAAGGTAGAGAAATGGTGGCAAAAAACCCATTCTGAATGGCTACACAAAGGCCTAAAGGTTGCTATTATATGTCCTCATCTCATTCCCAAATTAGACAAAGATGAGTTTACGCATTATAGAGAAGCGATAGCCTCGCTCCACGAGATTGTAGTGGAGTCTGGCACTGAAC
>JAICPK010000075.1 GCA_025929855.1 Nitrososphaera sp. | reverse complement strand
TTTTTCTGCTTCCCGGCTTCTATACTAGATATTGCATTTGGGATATACACATCGGGCTTTTAGAGTGTATAATTGTATCAAAACATCTATTGCGGAGTCCAACCCACCTATAGCGTATCTCCGCCTGTTAGGAAAATGAGACATTTAAAAAGTAAAGGGATTCTATATTGAGGATCAACCCAAAACCCGCCCCTAGGTATAGAGGCACTTTATGAATATTTGTTATAGAGAGTTTGTATCGCTATTGCTATCAGTTGATGTGAACTCGCTTTTGCCAACCCCAGTTGATCCTATCGTCTCCTGTTCCCCTAGAGCTTCTTCAGATGCAATCTCGGTGAATGCGTCAAAAGACCTGCGGTCATTGTCTGCAGGACTAGGTACTGTTTCAACACGTGTGGCCTTTGGCCGAGGTGCTGCTTTTTTCCTGGCTGCCTTCTTCTTGCCGCTCTTACGAACCTTGGTCGTAGCTTTTTTCTTTGTACTGCCCTTCTTCCTTACCTTTGAGAGATTTGCTTGCTTTCTCTTCTTTTGTTTGCTTTTGGCTTTTACCATAACCGTTAGCATTATCTAATCACTTGTTCTTAAGCTTGTTCTTTTTAGGCAAGCAAAAGCAGGTTGTAAAAATACACCAGACATCGCTAGTGACATTAAACAAGATATAAGAGAAATTGCAAATACACTTTAGCAAAATAAGTCAATACGGTTTTCTTTCTCATGCAATACAGTATGGCGAATAACCTTGGCTATTCCTACCCCGGGGCTAAACCAAATGACACATGCCATTCTGCACCTTTGGCTTTGACCAATTACGTATATGTATCTACAATATCTAGACCAATTAATTTTGGTTAACTTGAAATATTCCTTTTAGAATCGCCTATCACCATAATTATATATATGTATATTAATTGAACATTACGAAATCCTTCAGAAATCTCTCTACTGTCTGACAGTATTTTAGAATAAGATATAATAATTGAGTTAACTCAGAATTGTCCATTCTTGACAGACGCCAAAGACTACTATGCAGTTCTTGGAGTTTCGGAGAAGGCCAGCTACAAGCAGATCAAGTACGCCTATAGACGGCTTGCCCGAAAATATCATCCGGATAGGAACAACTCAGTCTATGCTGAAGAAATGATAAAAAAGATAAACACTGCGTTTGAAGTTCTGTCAGATGAGACAAAAAGGGCGCAATATGACAAGATGGAGTTTGATAACTTACAAGAGATAGAGCCAAAACAAGCGCCAGCGCATATAAATCCCAAGAGATCGAAGATGGCAAACGAAAGTGTGATAGCAGATGTTTTCAGTGGGCCATACTTACTGGATACGCCAAGGGGTAGATTCCACATAATTGTCGAGCCTTCGCTATGTATGGCATTTGGCAGCTGCGAAGTTCTTGCGCCAAAAGTCTTTGTAGTGGAAAAAAACAAAATGGTCAATCCGAAGGCAAAGGTTGAGTGCGAAACATGTGCTGACTATGAAAGTATACATGCTGCCGCAGCCACCTGCCCGACTAAAGCTATAAAGATCATCGACCGCTACACGGGGGATCAACTCTATCCATAGTAAATTTAAATTGCTCTGTGGTTGTGCTGTTACCCATGAAACTTTTCTGTATTGGATGCGGCCCAGGAGATCCAGACCTTCTCACAGTGCGAGCAGCAGATCTTATAAAAAGTGCAGATATGATATTTGCACCCACTGCGAGGGAGGGCAAATCCAGCATTGCGCTTTCTGTCGTTGAAAAATATATTAGCAAGTTTGCCAAGACAGTCAGCCTTGTTTTTCCAATGGTCAAGAACAGGGAATCGCTCGTAGATTACTGGAAGAGAAATGCTGATGAAATTGCAACCGCAGTCAGAACCGGCAAAAAAGTCATATATCTTACAGTCGGAGATCCGGCGCTCTATAGTACCTGGATATATATTCAGCGCGAATTGAAAAGGACGCATAAGGACATCGAAATTGAAATCGTGCCCGGTGTGACATCCATCTTTGCAATTGCCGCCAAAGCAGGGATAAGCTTGGCAGAAGGCGATGAAACCGTAGCTATCGTGCCAGCGTGTTATGATTTGGAAAAAGTCAAGCGCACAGCCAGCGCCTGTGACACAGTCATTTTTCTAAAGGACGGACGCTACTTTGATAGGGTAATTGATATGCTAGGGGAGGCAGGATTTCCTGACAGTGCGACTGTTGCAATAGCTCAGAATGTTTCAGATGAAGGCGAGTTGCTTGAGATGAAAAAAATTTCAGACCTCAGAGGCAAAAAAGGCCCTACTGAGAAGTACTTTTCTATCATGGTGGCAAAGAAAAATGCCAGAGACTAAGACTGTGTATTTTGTGGGCTCAGGCCCTGGCGATCCTGAGCTTATCACGCTTAAAGCAAAAAGGCTGGTAGAAGAAGCAGATACTATTATTTATTCCGGCTCACTTCTTAACCCGAGGATCCTCCAATATGCCAAGAAAGATGTGCAGCTATATGACGCTGCAATAATTGACAGAGAAAAGATCTATCAGATCCTGTACAACTCTGCTAAGGAAGGCAAGGTTGTTATAAGGTTTCACGATGGTGACCCAGCACTTTTCAGTGCAATTCGAGAGCAGATAGACAAGCTGGAGTCAGACGGTATAAAGTGCAAGGTTGTGCCAGGCGTAACTGCTTTATTAGGAGCTGCTGCAAACATGAATCTAGAGCTGACGCTGCCGGGAGTAACACAAACTTTGATAATAACAAGGGCAGAGCTTCGTACGCCAGTTCCAGAGCGCGAATCAATAGCTGAGCTTGCCAGACATGGTGCAACAATGGCATTCTATCTGAGCGTGCATCTAATAGACGAGGTAGTAAATGAACTACTAAAGGGAGGAGTGTATACAGAGAAGACGCCAGCTGCTGTAGTCTATCGAGCAACGTGGGAAGACGAAAAAATAATCAAAGGGACACTTGGAGACATTGCTAAGAGGACAAAGGAAGCCAAGATAATCAAAACGGCGCTGATAATTGTCGGTGAGGCCATTGCCCCAGCAAAATATGAATATTCAAAAGTGTATGATGCAAGATTTACACATGGATACAGAAAAGGGACAATAAAAGAAAAGAAAGAGTGAGGGTTTTATGGTCTTCTAGCCCACAAGGTTATCACACTTGTGCTAATGGCTGCTCCTGCCACTCCGCTTATCAGGGCAAAGACAACACTTGCATCCACATGCAAGATGGTTGCTAATGCATGTGCAACTGTTGGCGATGCTAAGAACGCAAGAAACCCTATTGCAAACCCTACCGCTCCAAAGATTGCGAGTATTCCAGTTCTTGATACCATATTACATCACTGCTGGCTTTCGGTGTCTGAGATCCTGTAGCTACCAGTAGGTATGGATGGGAACTTGTCATTCATCTTTTGCTCTGCGACTGCGGAAGCTTCCATCATTATCTGATCGATGTCGCTGCCAGAGCTAGTATTGACCTCTATTCCAGGGCCGCTGCTCTGCAAAGACTCCATCATGATGCCATTGAGCAAAGTTTGCAATGTGTTGATCTCGCTGTCTGCACCTGGCACAAACCTTCCAAGACCGGGCTTCAGGCTCTTTATCGAGGTTATTGCTGGCCCTAGCGCGACCATTACGTCTCCCATATCGTGTATAGTAGATAATCTCATCGAGACCTGCTCGAATGCCATCTTCGCTTGTCCCAGTGTGCGCGAGACCTTGCGCACCTCGGCAAGCTCGTTTGAGAGCACCTTTGTAGTATCGGTGTCGTGTCTCTGCACAGCATCGACTACTCGCCTAAACAAAGAGGCATCTCTCTCGTTTAGTTTGGTAACTATGGTGTCTAACTTTGATATTTGCAACTGAAGCCTATTAGCTGCTGTCTCTATTCTAGGTTTGAGAGGACCCTGAGGCGCCAGTGCTTCTTTTAACTTGTCTCCTGTGCTTGCCCTGTTTTGATTACTCCAATTCTTATCGAAAGCATTCATGCAAATTCGAGCGGGGAATTGTTATTAATTGCGGGTGTGTAATTCGGTAAACCATAAGCTAAACTAATTGTCCTCTAGTTTTAGAGAGGGTCAGCTTGTGATGATCAATCCTATGGAATGTCAAAGTGGTACCCTAAAAAGTTCCATCTGTGTTATTGAGGCCCATGCGCCCATACCCTGCCCGCTGTTGCTATCTGTGCCAGTTATCTGACTCACCACGATCTCCTTTGGAGCCATGGGCGGCCACAGCATCGCCACATAATCACCAATGTCACCGGCTTTGTCAAGGGATGCAGGCTGCATATTCTCTGGCAGGAATTTGGCAGTGGCAAGTTTGTCCTTCACAGGCTTTAGGAGCTGAGGTTGCCCATGCACAATGAGGTGAATCTTCCTAGTGCTATCAATTTCAAACATAATTTAGTGTTGCAAGATGCATACAACTATAAGCATGTTAAATAGTTTTTCTCACATGATAGTCATCGATTCTTATATAGCCATGATCTTGCCCGATGACATTGCAGAGCGCATCTCTGGATTTATTGCCGGTAAACTAAGCTTCCCCTTTGTAGGTCCGGATGAACTGATGTGCTTAATGTACCTATATGGTAGAAACAGCAGGATAGGTGAAGGCGAGATTGATGAAGTCAGCAGCCTTGCACAACACACTGCCTCCCAGCTGGGGCAGGAGATCGATATTTATATGAACAGCTCCGCAAACAAGCTTGAAACAGAATACATCAGGAGTAAGTACATCAATAGAGAGCTGCAATTGGCCGTTGAAAGAAAACCACAGGATATCAAGAAGCGAACTGCAGGGGATCCAGCGATAATATCTGACTGCTTTGTGCATCATGTTTCATACTACAAGCAGGACTACTTTTTAGAGCTGTACGGTCCACTCAGGGATTCTCAGCTTACATCAGATATCCGCTCGGCTCTGGTTCACAGGATGGTCATGGTGTGCTACAATAGAAAAGGAGCGCAAGAGACAAGATTGACACACCCCCTTATTCCAGTATACATATGGTTCAAGGATCAGGCAGGTGCAAAGCCGTGATAATATGGAATTTGCGAAAGCTCCTCCTGTGGCATCTGAACAATTGATATCAAATGCCCATCAGGATCTTGGATTATTGCATGCTTACCAAATGGCTCCTGTTTGGGCTTTTTGTAGAATTTGACCCTTTTCTTTTTCAGGCTGTTAATAACATCGTCAAAGTCGCTTATGCTAAACCCAACGAGCATACCAT
>JAICPK010000053.1 GCA_025929855.1 Nitrososphaera sp. | reverse complement strand
CAAATTGCTCAAACCTACTTCTTGCAAGCATTTCGATACCTGTGGCCCAAGGCCAGAATGTGTGATTATGATATTGATAAGGCTGAAGGTGCCAAGGACCTGTCGAAATTAATTCTACCTCCGTTACAAGGGGCCATTTTTCCTTCCATGCTCTTGTGCGAATGGCTCCCAAAGTCCTGACTAGTCTGTCGTAATCGCTCCTGTCATCATCATCTTCTTCTTTCCCATCCAGTCGCTTTATCATCGACGGCTGCTGCAACAGATTCTCCTTGCTAGGATAGTCATTAATGGAAAGACTATCTCTGCTTGTGTTTTCTGTTAAAGCCACTAAATACAGTGAAATATCCTGAGTAAGTGTTCGATAGGGCCCGCCGATATGATGTGTTTCTTGTACATCTATGTAAGCGCCATCTTCTTCTGACCATAACTTTTCTTCTATAGCCTTGATTGTTGTATCTGCCAATTTCACCATTGCTTCTATTGAACTTTCTTGTTTCTTTTGCTGCAATTGCAACAAAAGAGAGAAATTGCTCAACGCAAGAATCCAGCAAGCTTGACTGTATACTATTTTCCCGGCCCTCATTATACTGTCCATCCAGTCTTCATTATGACTTTGCTCGAGCAATCCATCATTGTCTATGTCGCGGTTAGATAGATATTCTATCGCCTTGTGCATCCTGGGAATAGTAAAATCAAGGACCTTTTTTACTCGATTCAAAGAATCAGAGGCAGATGATTTTGTTGACGAGTCAGCAGATACATTTTTTGCGAAAAGCCTGGACAAGATCCAGGAGGTGGTTGAAACCATAAGCGCAGTTGAGTCAATATCTGGATTTCTGCCAAACACTTCGCATATCTTTCGTTCATGGTATATCGATGTAGGAAGTGAGCCATGGAATCTTTTTTTGACCTCTTTGTTAGCGATAGTCGGTTTGAAATCCATCTCAGGTGATCCCCTACCAAAAACTATCCTATCATTATTCGCAGAATCCAGTTGGTGAGACCATATTACAAGAATTTGATCCAATACTTCTCGGATTCTTCCGGCTAGAAGCCAGTCTTTGAGAATATATGAAGAATCTCTGCACCATAAACCGGTGTAATATCCACCAGGGCTAGCGGCTTGAATTGCATGATCCTTGGTTTTCTGTATGAAATTTACTAGCTTCTTGGAGAATGTCATGCGGCTAAAGGTACTTGTACTGACGCCAAGTGTAGAGGAATTGGGATTGCTATTTTCTAGTTTCTTATTTTTGTCGTCTTTTATCATTACAGTATATCTCTATAAACGAATATACCTCGTTTTTATAAATTTGCAACTTTTATCACCTATGCTGTGTTGAATATTATTATAATCATCTTGAATCACAAAGATACATCATCATCATCAGCAGATTACAAGTGCCGGCTGTGCGGAAAACATTTTGATACTTTTGGAGATATGCAGCGTCATGAATTGATTAAGCATGTGCAAGAAGGCGATATTGATAATCAAGTAGAGAAATAGCATATTCCCCTCCCCAATTACTTTACATACACATAATGTCTGCCTCACACTTTGCTAACCCTACTTGTTTTTCTTTCTTTGATTATCCCCTCGTCCTTGCCAAAGGGATGCCCACCAAAGCCGTGCCGCATCAAGGCGATTGATTTGTAGGCATCACTTTCATTCATTCTGGATTTGAATAGCTCCATTATTGATTGTGATATGACAGGTATCGGAACTTCCTTATTGATGGCGTCTTGTACTAACCAGTTTACTTCGCCGGTATCTTCTATGTAGCTTTCAGTCTTTGCTAAGCCTTGCTCCTTGAGGCCCTTTTCCATAAGCTCCACAAGCCAGCCTCTGATGACCGAACCATTTGACCAGTTCTTAAAAATTGCAGCCAAATCTAGCTCGAAGCCACTTTTGCGGAGTAGCTCAACACCTTCTCCTATTGATTGCAACATGCCAAATTCAATTCCATTATGGACTAGCTTTACGAAATGACCTGTCCCTGGTTGGCCAGTATAGATGTATCCATCCTTTACTGACAATGCAATCAAAATAGGCTCGGCTATCTTGATGCCTTCTTTTTTACCACCAACCATAAAACAAGCACCGTGTCGCGCACCTTCTAATCCTCCGCTTGTGCCGCAATCTAGGAAATAGATTCCCTTTTCTTGCATCTTCTTCTCCCTTTCAATAGAATCAAGATAGAATGAATTGCCGCCATCCATTATTACGTCTCCCTTCTCAAGATGAGGCACTAGCTCACCAAGCACACCGTCTACTGTAGGACCGGCGGGCAGAGAAAGGTAAACTATCCTCGGATGCTTCATAAAGCCAACGAAGGACTCATAATCTGTTACTACTTTGACACCCTGATTCTCCAGCTCTGGCTTTTTGCTGCGAGCTTTACCTATTACTGCTATTTTTTTCTCATTAGCTTGTAATGCGAGGTTTCCGCCCATCTTGCCAAGGCCGATGATTCCAAGCTGCATTATGACTATCCCCTTCCTCCTTTCTTCATGCCGGTAAACCCACCAAATGCTAGAAATTCGACCATTTCGTTGCCGTCGTTTGTTATTGAATGGCTGGTTTTTTCGGGTATGTAAATAACGTCCCCATCTCTGAACTTGGCTATTTCATCACCTATCTTTATATGCCCACTTCCATTGATTATGTAGTATATCTCCTCGTGGTCCTGATGTTCATGCTTTTCATATGAGAGGCTTGGCTGTAACTTTGCTAGTGAAACATAGGTTATACTTTTCAAACATTGGAACTTGGGATCGACTTCAGCATCTATATCTCCATGTGTCTTGGTATCCATAGAAAGCAACCGCCAATCTAGCCCGCTCTTGTGTGCTATAGTCGGGTAGACATTCCTCCAGTTCCTGACTATTAGAGCCAATATTAGTCACTGCCCCACAAGTTATTTTACTATATCGAAGAGGATTGCTCTAGCAGGCGATCCGTCAATGCCCTTAAGCGGCAAAGGCAAGCACACAAAAAACATCCTGTTGCCGGCAAACTGCTTCAAATTAGCAAGGTTTTCAATTATACCAATGTTTCTGGCAAGTAGCATCTTGTGAACCGGGGCATCCTTCTCTCCATATTTTTCTACACTGGCAGTGTCAATGCCAACGCACTTGACTTCGTGTTCCACCATCCATTCAGCTGCAGAAATATCAAGATAGGCAAAATCAGTACGGCAATCACCTGTGCCGGTGTATATTAGAACAATGTCGTTGCTTCTGATGTCATAGCCAGAAAAATCCTCCCCGGTCATACTGTTTTTACCTGAACCATCGATGATTGCTGCCTCGCCAATGAATTTGTCAAGAGGTTCCATGTCTATGCTGTTGCCTTCTTGCAGAAAATGCCACGGCGCATCAACATGGGTTCCGGTGTGAGAGCCAACCGTAATTCTGGTAACATTTACATTATTGTCTTTAATTGTAGCATGAGGGCCAAATTTTGGCTGGGGGTCTCCTGGATAGACCTGCATATCTTGGCTTATTGTGCGGGTCAAGTCATGGATTTTCAATGGTTTCAAAAGTGCCATCCTCTTTTGCCTTGTAGTATGCGTTTGCGTGCTTGGTAAAGAGCCCTACTTCAACTACGCCTGCAATGTTTTTGAGCTCGACTTCTTGCTGCCTGATATCTGATGAAAAGTCAAACAAGGTATCTAGGATAAAGTTGCCGTTCTCTGTAACGTACGGATAACCTTCCTTTAGCATCCTCATTTTCGGCGTGCCGTCCATATCTTCAAGCTTTTTCCTGACTATGTGAATTGCAAAAGAGTGTATTTCAATTGGCACTGGCCAACTAAATGTGGGCAGAAATTTGCTGGATTCCGCCGCAATTACGATCTGCTTGGCTGATGAATGTACTATTTTCTCCCGCAAAAGAGCGCCGCCACCGCCCTTTATCATATTAAACTTCGCATCAACCTGATCGGCGCCATCAAAAACAACATCAATTTCGGGCACCTTGTCCTCATCAACTAGTTTTAGCCCGCTGCATTGCGCTTCTAGCTTAATCTGGAATGAAGTCGGGATACACTCAAGAGTTTCCTTGGAATCAAAATTTGCCATCTCCCTCACGATAGCAGCAGCCATTGGGCCACTTCCAAGCCCGATAATCTGATTGGGTTTTACAAAGCGTTCTACTACTTCTTTTGCTAAATTCCTAGCAGCCTGTTGGAATGAGCGTGGGATCCAATTTGTCTCCTGCACGCCTGCATACATATTACAATAACTTACGCCATATGCATTAAAAGAGTTGTTGCAATAGATATATGATGTACTCAGGCAGAAGCGGCCACTTTTCCACGATGAGTTTCAACATTCAAATGCGGCATTACTTTTTTACTAAACATCTGAATGAATTTTATTTCGTCAGGACTAGTGCTGTGAATATAGACTCTTGTGAAGCCTGCTTTGAAGTACTCTTCTATCGATCTTACGCAATCCTCAATTGAGGTTGTTATCTGAATAGATTGCTTTAGTTTTTCATCAGGGACTTCTTTTTCCGCTTTCCTCTGTAGCTTTCTAGGGTCGCTGATGTCAGAATCAAATACGTTCTTTATCAGAGTAGCTCGCCAAAAAGTTGCAGACTTGAATGCCTCCTCGTAATCCTCAGAGAATGACACCTTGTATTCTGCTATCTTTTCTAAGGAATTCAGATCTCTTTCCTCTTTTTCTGCTGTGGAATCAAAAACATGAAGCACTTTGTCTGCTTCGGCTGGTCCTAAATATGAGATCAGGCCATCTGAGTATTTTGCAGCAACCTTTGTTGCTTGCTGTCCAGTCGCTGCCATATAGATAGGTATGCGCTTTGCAGGTGGAGTGTAGAGCTTCGCATTGCGCATCAGAAAATACTCCCCATTGAAATTTAGAAATCCGTCACTATTGCTGCCCTTCCACAGCTCTCTTATTATCTGGATTGCTTCTTTTGTCCTCGTAAGCCTTGCCTTTGCCCTTGGCCAATCAAATCCAAGTGGTGACTCATTCATGGCTTCTCCGCTACCCAAACCTAGTCCAATTCGACCAGGATAAAGCACATCAAGGGATGCAAAAGCTTGGGCGATAATGGCAGGGTGATATCGGTAGATAGGTGCAGTAACTCCAGTCACAAACTGCATCCTTTTTGTACGCTCGGCAGCGGCTGCAATCCAGATCCAGGTAAAGTTACCATAGGCATTGTCATGCCACCAAGGATGGAAGTGGTCGCTTGTCATTGTTGTGGTAAAGCCGCCTTTTTCCGCCTCTAACACAAACTTGAGCAGATCATGCATTGAATACTGTTCATGAGCGGCCCAGTATCCTATTGAAACCATAACCAGACAAGGGCCTGCTAAAGCCAAGAATGTTTTTAACGATAGTTCTATTTATTTAAGAAATAGAATATAGGATAGATGTGAAATAATTCATATGTCTACAATTTCTATTACGCGTACAACCACCGCGTATTTCACGCTTATCACGTCGTCTGACAATATGACAGCGTCCACAACAGAATCTGCTTTCAGAGAACTGGAACGGCGGGCAGAAGCAAGAATAGAGGCATATTTTGCATCTTATTATCTAATTGACAAAAATTCTCCAATATCGTAAAGCATGCTGATTTCTTTTGAAATATGATCGCAGAAGATGCCAAGCATCTCAAACTGGGTAGGTGAAAGTTTCTTTTCGCTAAACATTCCAACTACTCCTATAATCCGTCCCTTATGTAACAATGGATATCCTGCAAAGGATTGTAGTTTTTCTCGTTTTGCCCATTCGGGATACTTTATTCTCGGATCGTTTATTACATCATTTGATATTATTGGCTTCTTTGCCCTTGCTATCTGTCCAATCTTGATAGAATTGATAGAAACTTTGGAGAACTCTCCGTAGATATTCTTGTATTTGCCAGCGCTGAACTTTAGCAGCAAATTCTTGCGCTCTTCATCTACAATCCACAGCCGCGCAAACTTGGCATTGAAATATTTGACAAGGCTTTCAACAGTAGCTTGAAGTCTATCCCTTAAGTCATCATGTTTGCGCAAAGAGTTCAAGACCATATTTACCTGGCGTTTCATCTCTGAAATTTCATGCTCGTCATATAGGGAATATGGATGAACTTTGATTGTTTTGGAGTCATAGACACGATAATCAGATATTAGGTCTGCAAATCTCTGGAGAAGGTTGCTGCTCTCAAGCTCAAACTGTTCAATTGAATTGAAAATAAAATGGCATATCCAGTCAAAGTCGCCGCTAAGCCTTGCGCTATAGACGCAGAAGACGGACTCTTGCATGTAATTTTGTAGCCTATCGATAAGGGGTTGTGAATTACCAGAGAATCGGAATTTAATAAGCACAGTTTTGCTCACTCTGTTTTCTGATATCAACTGGGGGTTCAACATCGTAGAGTATCCAAGAATTATCCCAGACTTCTCTAGGCGTTGAAGCCTTTGTCTGACGGCTCTGTCAGTTATTTCAAATCCTGCATTATACAAGTTTTCAGCAATTTCACTTGAAGACATGCGGGCATTTTTTCCTAAATGATAAAGAATCATGCGGTCTATCTTGTCTGGCAATGCCGCTTTCGCTAAACGGTAATAGACCAACGCTTCTAATATCTATTTTCCGATTCGGAAATCAGAGGCTTTTTTTGCTTCCGACCATCCTATTAGAGAATTAGTTCTTTGTTAAGGTATGATACATTTCGAAGACGGGGGTTTCTATCTGATCGTCGCTGTTATGGTTGCAGTTCCAAGCATACTGATAGT
>JAICPK010000073.1 GCA_025929855.1 Nitrososphaera sp. | reverse complement strand
AGGCTTGACACACTGTATGGAGTCGTGAGCTCTGGCTTCCAATAGCGTGCAAAAGTAGGCAGTTTTCTGCCTTCTATTTTTTATTTATATTTTCTATATTTCTAAGAAAGGCATGCAACAGTCTCTTATCCAGCAATCATATTTTAAAATCCAATGAAAAATCTTGCTACCTTATAATTGCATTCAAAGTCGATGTGAGAGCCTAGTCATGCTTTAATCTAGCCGACATCGCTTCCAGTTGCTATTCCATAACCCATCTTTTTCCTTGCACTTTCCATTTTTTCAACAAAAGATTGGCCCCAATGGCGCTGGTACTTCGGTTTAATATTCAATGTAAATTCGAAATTGTCTGCTTCCAGTTGCAATTCAAAGGCCTTACCAGTCTTTGCCACCTGAATTCCTCCATCAGACAGTTGCTGAATTACATTTAGAGACTCGCTTTCATCATATTCCGCTGAATAATTTGTAACAAGACTATTTGGAATCTCGGGGTTGAAGTCTGCCATGGCCTTAATGATACGCTTCTGCCCCTGATCGCTACACTTAAGCTCAAAGTTAAGAAAAACTTTCTTTCTGTTTTCGGCCATATTGTCATGTGTTATACCAACCTAAAAAATTTTTCTATGTGAAATACTGGTAATAACTTGATGAGAAATCGTGGAACATTTGTTTACCAATTGTCATTAATCCATGTTATATGGCAACAGTAACTTCGATAGTACTTAATAATAGTGACACTTACTTATTAGCCCAAGGATATTCCTCGTTGTGGGATGTGACTTACATGCTTTTCAGCGAGCCAGTCTTATTAAAGAAATAAATTGTTATAAAATTTCTTATCAGAAGATCTTAACGGATAGTGATTGTGTTTAGTATGGTATTCTTATCTATCATAATGCGCGTAATCGGGTACCATGTGTGACTGGACGCACGAGGAAATAAAAGAAAAAGAGATGGTCACCGCAAAAGCTAAGGCAAAAGACATCGAGACTTTTGAAAAGAAAGAAGAGAGACCACTGACTACAGTCAGTTAAGACAAAAGAGAAAAAACAAAACATACACACAAAAAATAGTTAACTAATCTTCTTTTTTCTTTATATACCGAATGAGAAATTCTTCAAGAAACCACCACAGTATATCTCTACATAGCAATCACTAGTGCAACTTTCTCAGCTTGATGTTATAAGCAAGGCTGAACCTGTGGGCCTCGTCTCGGGCATGCTGCAGCATTTTCAGGCCTGCATTGCTCTTCGGTAGAACAACTGGGTCTTTGGAACCCACAACGTAGATCTCTTCATTTTCCTTTGCAAGACTGATGCAAGGGACATCTGAGATGCCCAAACTTCGAAGTGACATGATAGCAGCTCCAAGCTGACCGCGCCCACCATCTATTAGTATAAGGTCAGGAATCTTTTCACCTGCAGACGAATAGCGCCGACGAACAAGCTCACCTATCATTGCAAAGTCATTCTGTCCTACTACTGTTGTAATGTTGAATCTTCTGTAGTAGCTCTTGTTAGGCTTGCCATTGATGAATCGAACACATGACCCAACAGCAATTGAGATCCCAAGATTCGATACGTCAAAGCAATCGATGACTTCCGGCATGGAAGTAAGCTTTAAGGCATTTTTAAGCTCAACCACTGCTGGATCATAGCCCCTTTCAATGTACATTGAGAGGTTGCGCATAATAAGGTCCATAAGTTGTCGCTTATCCTTTGTAAGCGTCTTTTCGACATTAAAGATGCTCACCTTGTGACCTGATATTCTTTCAAGTGACATCTCCAACACCTGCTTGTCCTCAAGGTCTTCATTGACATAGACAAACCTTGGGATTATTGGGACTGAAGAGTAATATTGTAAAAGAAATGAGGAAAGCGAGTTATCGCCTACTAGATCAAACTCAAACTTTTTCCGATCGCTTATGACACCACGTGTCCTGCGGAGTGCCATTACATGGGCCACGCCTTTTTTGGTATCTTTTAAAATACTGACGTACTCTTCATCCTGGTTGCGGTTGACAGCCTTTTCCATCTTTTGCTTAATGCGCAAATTATTCAGCCTGTAGAGAGTATCACGGATCTCTTTTGCCCGTTCATAGTCGCCAAGCTCGGATGCACGCTTCATCTCTGCATGCATTTCCTCAGCAAATCTCTCGATACTGCTCTTACCTTCAAGTATGTCTTGCAATGCTACGATATTCATCATATATTGCCCCCGCATTACATTAGCTATGCATGGCGCATCGCAATTCTTGATAAAGTACTGGAGACAGGGTGTCTTGGGTAGTCTATTGCATACTCTTATCTTGAATAATTTTCGCAAGAGTCCAACTGTCAGGTATTTAGAACTTCCACGCACAAACGGCCCGTAGATTCTACCTTTTGGTCCGGTGAATTCGCCTGCCCTATTTCGTCTTGCGACAAGAAGACGAGGGAATGCCTCGTCTGTTATTTTTAGATAAGTATAGCGTTGTTGATCCTTCAACTCAATGTTGAAGACTGGTCTGTAACGCTTGATGAGATTGGACTCAAGAAGGAATGCCTCAATCTCATTGTCAGTAACAACAAAATCTATGTCTGCTATCCTGTCAACTAGCCTACTGGTCTTCCATCCTAACTTGTAGTCGTGCCTACTGAAATAAGAGATGATACGTTTTCGCAGGTTCTTGGCCTTGCCTATGTAGATTATCACACCTTCGCTATCCTTCATTAGGTAGACGCCCGGTTCCTCTGGAATGCGCTTTTCTCTTAGAATGGTAGTAGTAGTAAAAGTCATTGATTGGCCCTCTGTAATATCATACTATCAACAACTGACAACTTTGGCTTCAGATACTTGCCAGTATAACTGTTCGTGTATTCGCTTACCTGTTCTGGGGTACCGGCCACAACAATTCGCCCGCCTGCTGCGCCACCCTCCGGTCCAAGGTCTACTATCCAGTCGGCCGACGTAATGACATCAAGGTTGTGCTCGATGATTATGACCGTGTTGCCAAGGTCAACCAACCTTTTTAGCACATTTAGCAGCTTGCTTACGTCTGCAAAGTGAAGGCCTGTAGTGGGCTCGTCTAAGATGTAGACCGTCTTGCCGGTGTCGCGCTTTGAGAGCTCTGCAGCAAGCTTGATTCTCTGAGCCTCGCCTCCTGAGAGAGTGGTTGCAGGCTGACCCAGTCTCAGGTAGCCAAGACCCACATCGCTTAGCGTTTGGAGTTTTTTAGTAATAATCGGTATCGCATAGAAGAATTTCAGTGCTTCTTCAACAGTCATATCAAGCACATCTGAAATAGTTTTGCCCTTGTACTTAATTGCAAGAGTTTCGGAATTATAGCGCCTACCCTTGCATTCATCGCATGTGACATAGATATCGGGCAAGAATTGCATCTCTATCTTTTTTGAGCCACCACCCTCACACGAGTCACACCTTCCCTCTGCGACATTGAATGAGAATCTGCCAGCTTTGTATCCCATCTCTCTTGCCTGAGACGTCTTGGCGAATAGCTCCCGTATGGGTGTAAAGGCATTGACATAAGTGGCAGCATTTGATCTTGGAGTTCTGCCAATTGGAGATTGATCGATGCCTATCACCTTATCTATATGCTCAAGGCCAGATATTCTATCATGCCTACCGGCTCTTTCCTTTGTGCCGTAAAAGTGTGAGGCAAGTGCTCTGAACAATATATCGTTTATAAGTGTCGATTTGCCTGAGCCTGAAACACCGGTGACAGCTGTCATGCACCCCAGAGGAAACCTCACATCAATAGACTTTAGGTTATTCTCACATGCGTTGTGAACAGTCAGCCACTTGCTTGGCATTCTCCGTTCATGCCGATGGACCACCAGTTGATCACCTCTGAGAAAAGCACCTGTAATGGAGCTAGGATTATTTACAATCTCTTCAAGCGGGCCACTTGCAACGATAGCTCCTCCATGCCTACCGGCACCTTGGCCTATGTCTATTATCCAGTCAGAGCTTCGTATAACTTCCTCGTCATGTTCAACAACAATGAGAGTGTTGTCTAGGTCTCTAAGTTTTTTGAGAGTATCTATTAGACGCATATTGTCGCGCTGGTGCAGGCCGATTGTTGGCTCATCTAATACATAGAGCACACCCGTTAGGTTTGATCCGATCTGGGTTGCAAGCCTAATTCTTTGAGACTCGCCACCTGAAAGTGTGGCAGTCATCCTATTGAGGCTAAGATAGTTGAGGCCCACATTTAGTAAAAAGTCAAGTCTTGACATAATTTCCTTCATTATAGTCCTTGCGATGTAGCGCTCAGTTTCTGTGAGCTCTAGGGTTTGGAAGAAGCGATAGCACTCATCTATTGACATGTCACATACATCCATTATCGACTTGTTTTGTATCTTGACTGCCAAAGCTTCGTCGCGCAGACGCCTGCCATTGCACAACTCGCAAGCGCGCTCCCGCATGAATTGCATTAGGTCTTCGCGCTTTGACTCAGATTCGGTTTCGCGGTAAATGCGGTCAAGGTTTGGTATGACCCCCTCAAATGATCCACGGTATTCCCATCGGCTGTCAGAATAGCGCGACTGGTACTTGTAGTGGATGCTCTCGTCGCTGCCATAGAGTATTACCTTAACTTGTTCTGGCTTCATCTTAGCTATCGGAGTCGCAAGGTCAAAACCAAATCTTCTGCCTACGTCGCGAAGCATCGCAGATCGAAATGTTGCAAAGTGTCCAGTCCAGGGCCTTATTGCCCCTTCTATTATGCTCTTTGACTTGTCTGGTATTATCAAATCTGGATCAAATTCAATTTTTATGCCAAGTCCATTGCATTCTCTGCATGCTCCAAATGGCGAGTTGAATGAAAAGGTTCGGGGCTCCAAGTCTCCAAGCGAAATACCGCAGTGAGGACAGGCATTCCTCTGAGAATACATCGTATCTTTGTTGTCAACTGAAACTACAACAACTCCTCCTCCGCCTACCTTCAGCGCAGACTGTACTGAGTCAAAGAGTCTGCTTTTTTCTTCTGGAGAGGGTTTGAGTCTGTCCACGATCACTTCAACCGTGTGCTTCTTTTGCCTGTCGAGCCTTGGATAATTGGACTTTTCTTCCTCTTCTTCCTCGTCGAGCCTCGTTACCTCTCCATCCAGCCTGATGCGCGAGAAGCCATCTTGCTTGAGCTGATCGAATAATTTTTCATATGTCCCCTTCTTGGCCTGTATGACTGGGCCCAAGATCATAACATTCTTGCCTTCCGCTGTTTTCATTATAGTTTCTGTGATCGAGTCAGCGGACTGACTGGCTATTTTTCTGCCACACTTAGGACAATGAGGT
>JAICPK010000126.1 GCA_025929855.1 Nitrososphaera sp. | reverse complement strand
TTAAATCGAAATATTATTCACGATGTTCCAAGTTTATGCCTGGTTATAAGCATGTATTATATCCAATTAGTGATAAGTGACAGGTATAATTTCAAGATGTAGTGTCTGCGGTGAATTTTTTGATTCGAGGAGGCAGTTAAGTGCTGTGGGCGCCATCATCCCCATCATTTTGAGTGAGCTAGGCCTAGGTTTCTTACAAAGTTAGGGTCAAAATTATCGTTCATAAGCATAAATGTGAGAAAGAAATGTTGAATACCATGGCAGAAAAGATGCAGGCGATGGTTCTCACAAAGCTTGCACCGATAGAGACCCGCCCCCTCAAACTTATGTCGATTGAGAAGCCAATAATAAAGGGAAGAACCGGACTTTTCCTTGAAATAGAGGCATGCGGCGTATGCCGGTCAAACCTACACCTTATCGAAGGCGACTGGAAAAAGTATGGCGCGCCTTCAAGCCTGCCAGTGGTACCAGGGCATGAAGTCGTGGGTATTGTTAAAAAGATAGGAGATGGCGTGAAAAAGGTCAAAGTAGGTGACAGGGTTGGCATCCAGCCACTTTTTGGCTCCTGTCTGCAGTGCGAGTATTGTATTTCAAACCGAGAGAACTTGTGTGAAAGCGCTGAGATAACTGGTGAGACTGTGCAGGGAGGCTATGCTGAATACATCTCTGCATTGGAAGAATTTGTGACTCCAATCCCAGACAACTTTGATCCGGCCCATGCTGCGCCACTTTTCTGCCCAGGGATAACCGCATACAAGGCAGTCAAGGCAAGCGAGCCTGCGGCAGGCAAGACAGTTGGCATCTTTGGAATAGGCGGCGTGGGCCATTTGGCCATCCAATTAGCCAAGATTTATGGCGCAAGGGTTGTAGCCGTATCAAGAACGAGAAAACATATCGACTTGTCAAAAAAGTTGGGTGCAGACAATGTCTTTGTCTACCAAGATCCAGATGAGCAGTTGTTGAAGAACCTGACAGATGAGGAGGGTCTGCTTGACAGTGCAATTGTCTTTGCACCATCTGACAATGTGATAGATGCTGCCATCAAGTCAGTCAAGAAAGGAGGCATTGTTGTCCTAGGCGTACGTGGCAATGTGGTTGACTTTCCCACTTTTGAAGAAAAAATAGTAAAGGGAAGCAATATTGGCACTAGAAAAGACATGGCTGATTTAGTCAAGATGGCAAGCAGTCTGGGCTTGCAAGTCATCGTAGAAACACACAGACTGGAAGAGGCTAATGAAGTACTACATAGACTCAAAAAGTCCGAAGTAGAGGCTCGTGCAGTGCTCATTCCGTGATGTTGCACGTATATGTAAAAAAGGCGACGAGACTCCATCCTTCATACATGTTCTTTGAAGTAATTTTGTTTTAACCTATAATCTCATTGTTCCTTATGTATCATTTGTTCTACCCACAGCATTGTTGCCCAATGCTTTCTTACTCTCTTTCTGAGCTCTGGATACTTTCTCAAAGCCCAATAGTATGCTTCCTTTGCTAGCCCGTCAGCTTCCTTATTTTCATCGCGCTTTACCCATTCAAATCTTATACTATCGGGGGGAAACTTTGATCGTAGCATGATAGCTATATCATACATGGGACTCATTCTTGCAGCCCTTGGACTGTAATCTCTGTTTTTAAGTTTTCTCATTATCAATTGACAGTCTCCTCTTACTAGAATTTCATAATCATCATTATCATTAGCGTAGCCATTTTCTACTAGCCATTCCATAGCCTTTATTGCACTACCATATTCAGCGGCATTACTATTAGCTTGGGGAGAAAAAGGTTTAACTGAATTAACTAAGCCATACCCTCTATACGATACCGTAGCATTCTCATTTTTCACTACAAAACCATAGCATGGTATACCAGCTGGATTTGCTGGTTCACATAAACCATCAAAATTAACAAATAGCTTTTTCTTTGCTGTCATTATTCATCCACTCCTTAGCAGGTCCTCTCTCTGAGTCCTCCCAGCTCAATGATGTATCACATATACTCAATTTAAATACAAACTTGAAAAAGCGGATCTGGTTACCATGAAATAACACTTTCAACTGGCGGTAAATTCTCTGAATTTTCAAGGTTGACCAAAATGATCAGTTATGCCTGCTAGTATATGTGTGTGCTATCTACCTCTCTTTCTCTTCTGTCTTGCATCGTAAATTACGGTATCTCCAATTTTGCGATAAACCAGCATGCCTTGCAGCTCTTTTCCGCAACCACATGTAAGCATCTTAATGTCGTGTATATTTCGATAGCCGCAATTACTACAATGAAATGAATAAAGTTCTATGATCTTTCCTTCTTTGCTCCAGTGAAAGTCATTTCCAATATCTCTTTTTAGTTTGTCATAAAGATCATCTATGTGTGACAGAGTGTATCTAGCATAAAATTGTAGTAGAGAGCCTTTAACACTTTTGCCTCAATTGACAACAAGGAACACAAGTTACATGAGGTCAATGGAAAAAGCTGTAGTAGGAACAGTTTCATACAAAAGAAAGTCATTTCAAAAAATTATGTAGAAAAAGAAATGTTGAATACAGGCCAGCAGAAATTTTTACTGTCTGTGTACCACATATTTGATTGCTTTTGCCACTGTTAGCGACGATACTCCAGCTGCAGCTATTACAAATGCTACAGTGCTTAATGGTAATAATATATTCAGCGCAACCAATGTGATAGCTAGAACTGCAGCGGCTACGCCGAAAATAATTGCTAGCAACTTGCTGTCGACTTTTCTATCTTTGAGTGCAATATAGACTATAGGTCCAAGATAAATAGCTCCAATTAACATACTTGATATCGTCCCTGCAAAAATTGCCCCAGCCTCACCGCCCCCTACTGTTGTATAAACTCCCTCTGCTGCCATCAATATTCCAAATAGCGGATACAAGGTTACCTTGATGGTTGCCTGTAACCAGGGTTGCTCTCTCTCATAATCTGCAACCTGCGGGCTGAATGAATAATATACATTGTTGAAGACATTCATGAATGCGGTGCCAGATGCAGTTGACAAAATGTAGTGATCGCGGAAGTGGCGCAAGTACTGCACTTGAGGTGTCAGCTCGGACCCAAAGGCAGCTGTTACTATAAGGCATTGAGATTGAGTTGGCTGCGGCTGTAAATTTGCATCACCAGTTCCTTGTTGCACTACTAGGTCAATCCTACTGCTTTCAGCCTGACCGTTGATGTTATTTGCAGCCAGCGTGACCGTTCCTGCCTTTGAAAACGTGTACTCATAAGAATAGGTGCCAAACTCAGATGACATGTGCGTGCTATGTATC
>JAICPK010000127.1 GCA_025929855.1 Nitrososphaera sp. | reverse complement strand
TTAGTGATACCTTCTTCGCCTTGCATAAGCCTATTATAATCAATCAGGACTGGTGATGTCTGGTAAAATTTTATGAGTAGATCATTTAGTTCTGAAAGAAGCTCACTTTTCTTGTTGTGTGTCTCCCCGAACTGGGGAAACTGACTTTCAACACTCGCAGTCTTCATGTTAAGCTCCTCGATAAGCTTTTCGTCGTCAAAGATTTTTGCAAAAAGTTCCTCAAATCCTAAATTAGTATAGCCTCTCTTTTCCAGCTCGGTAGCAAGCACCCTATCTGCAGCGCCTGTCATCTTACTCAAATCTGAAGTGGCTCTATCCTCAATTTTTGCAAGCTCCTTCTGTATTTCGATGACTCGCCTATCGACTCTATAGTAAGGTAGCACATGAAACTGGATGCCAAAATACGCATTTACATGGAATTTATCTGCCTCTTTGGTAAACGTAGAGTATAGCCTATGGGTGTCTTCTGTAGCTGATTTGAGGATCCCGCTAAAAGTCCAGCCTTCGAGCACATTTCCAAGCTGTTGGAGGAAGTTCTTCACGTTCTGTGGGTCAAAGGTGTCTGCCTGAGTTATTGTCCCATCGCCTAACATTGCGCTTGCATGGCGCATTGCAATGTTAGGCTTGATGGCCTCCAGAAAAGTCTCCTGTACCTTCTCAGCTGCTGCATTTACCTGCCTGCAAAAGTAGTCATCTCCCTTAATGGGTGTCCTCACAACCAAAAAGGTGTGTTATAGCGTCTAATATATTCACGTTTAAATGGAATAGGCGACAAATTCAAGTAAGATTTGGCTACAGGAACTGAGCACAACAACGAGGGCGAACAGGACAATACCAGCAAGGGCCTGTTTAACATGATAATGAATAATGAGAGCAAAAGCAGTGAAGAGGCAAAGATAGTTGACTCAGAAACCCTTGTCTTGCAGACTCAGGACAGGCTATGGAGGGCCCTCAAGCGTCGTTTTCAATACGATGTAACACTCCAACCTGGCCAACAATTCCTTCTCAACCATGTTAGTACCAAGGTTCCCCTTGTGATAATGTATGCCGACCTAGTGGGGTCAACTAATATGAGCATGACCTTGCCGGCTGATAAGCTGACCACAATAATCCGAGCATTCACATATGAAATCTCACAAGTTATTTACAACCACAAAGGCTACGTACTCAAATATGTCGGAGATGCCGTCATTTCGTTCTTTCCGGCTGGTTATAACAAGCTGCTTGCATGCGACAGAGCAGTACAATGCTCCAAATCCATGCTTGCAGTAGTAAAGAACGGTATCAATCCAATTCTCAACCAATATGACTATCCAGAGCTGAATGTCAAGATAGGAATGGACGAGGGTGAAAACGTTATTGTACAGTACGGTCATGACCGAAGCTCCCAGATCGACATCCTCGGATATTGTATGAACATAGCTGCCAAGATAACATCGCTCACAATGCCTAACAACATTTCAATTGGACAATATGTATATGAAATGCTGCACCCATCAATGAAGTCAAAATTCAGCGAGGTCAAGTTCAGCGCGGAGGAATGGAGGTACACAGACAGGCACAGCGGCCAACTTTATAGGGTATATTCAATGGGCGACAACCCCAGGTGAATCTGGACCTCTTATACACAACAACCCTATCAAAAGACGGAGAATTTAACGGTATGACTTTTGCTTTCTGCGTCGTGCACTAGGCCCGCCGAATTTCTTGGATTCTGTCTGCCTGCTATCTCCAGATAGCAAGTGTCTGTCGTATTCTGCTATCTTTCTCCTTATCTCTTCGCGCATGCTCTTTGTGAGGGGGTGTTCTTTTGGATCCTTGCCACCTTTCTCTTGGCCTGTGAGGGCACGTGAAATTGCAACTGCACCTGCAAACGCCTGTCCCATAAAGCCACCACCGTGGACTTGGACATCGATGTCGATCCTGTTGCGCAATTCACCTATAAGCGAAAGCGGCGTAAGGAGTAGCTCTCTTGCGATTTCAGGACTCACCAGCTCTGCAGGCCTATTGTTCATCCTTACCTTGCCGGTTCCCTTAACTATTGTGGCTACTGCCTTACTTGTCTTGCGTTGGCCGGGATAAAGATCTATTTTGTTTATCATTCTCCCTTCCAACCTATCTGCTTGGCAACTTCGGCTATAGAGATATAATAGGACTCTGGCTTAGTGATCTTAGAGTCATCAAACGTCTCCATCTTGGTGCCTTTCATAGCCTCAGGAACGCCCATATATACTCTCAGGTGCTTGAATGCACTTATGCCATGTGGCTTGAGCTTTGGCACCATTCCCCTTACCATCTTGGATAAAATCGTATCTGGCCTTCGTGGGTGGAAGGGGCCGTGAATGGGATTTGTCACTGAATTAATACCCAAATGTTCTTTGTATGACTCAATTGTCTTGTAGCGATTACCTGACAGCATTGCCTTCTCGGCGTTGACTATTGCAACTCTATTGCCTTGCAGTAGCAATTTTGAGACATGTGAACACATCCTACCCGCAATACAGTTGGTTGCATCAACTACTACTATATTCTCTTGCTTTTTTTGTACGGTTTTTTGCTCAGCCAATTATTCTCACTCCTTTGCCATCAGGGTGCTTATCGATCAAATCATCAAACGTCACCACCTTGCCGCCAGAATCTGTGATTTTCCTGGCGGCGGTTTGTGAAATTGAAAAAGCGCAAACCGTCAGTTTGTGTCCAAGGCTGCCAGTTCCTAGAATCTTGCCGGGGACGATTACCACCTCCTCTGCTTTCGTTATCTGAGCAAGCCTTCTGACATTAATCTCACGCCGATTAGCCCTAGGCCCCGCAAGCTCCTTCTGGAGAGCCCGCCATATTGGCGCCTTGTTCCTCTTAAAGGCATTATGAAGACTCCAAATTGTGTTATCAATCACGGTCTGGGCGAACATATGTAATATAAACTCGTATTCGAAAGTCCCCAAATAAATGTAGTGGCCATGTTAATGGGCCATGTGGACTTATTGATACCATTTTAAGGCCAAAGCGTCCAAGTTTAGCTTGCTTGCAGATCCTAGAATCAATATAGAATAAAATCTATATTGCTTCGTTTGCAAACTCGCTCGCTCGCTCGCTCTCTTCGAGAGTCGAGCCTCTCAATTGATAAGAGGTTTTTATCAAAGCCGGAATATTTAGGCAGCATTCTTTGGAACCTTCAGTGACGATACTAACTGTTTGAAGTGCTTGACCTTTGCAACGAGCCGATCCCCCGCTGCCAGTAGTATCTCTTCAGCAGTCAGGGCGCCATTTGATTCCAG